>NZ_BAAJYR010000006.1:0-60061 GCF_057546605.1 Acidovorax sp. KPB24-03
ACGTGGAGCGTTTTGCACCAACCTGTTCCTAGGCCACTCAATTCACTATTTCATCAACTCAATAAAAGGGAAGAACCATGGCAAAAAAGATAACGAGCGAACGCCTGTTTGTGGAGCTTTTGCACCGTCTGGGCAAGTACAGCGATGCATTGATGCTTCATACCGCGCTGCGGGAGCAAGCAGATGTCGCCGAATGGAAGACAGCAGTCACTCAAGTTTCGCAGTTCGCTCTGGACGGCCAGATCAACAAGTGGCAGGCACAGCGCGCACTGGACCGTCTTACCCAGCTGGGCCTGATCGAAGTGCGTATCCACACCAAGACCGCAACCCACATCAAGGTGGACCGCGATGCCGTCATGGAACTGCTCCAGCAGCCCGTGTCGAGCCAGTTGCCCGGCATGCGCGGCAAGGACTTCGCGTTCCTGCAGGCCTGGAACGACTCTGCCGCCGCCGCTGCGAGCGCCGTCGAGGATGCGTCGTGATGCGGGGCCTGCGTCTTTCTCAGTCGTCCGTATGGTCTCTCTTGCCGCTCTTGGGATTGATGAACGAGGCCAAGGCACAACCGGCGATCGCCACGGCGATGAACGCCCCGAAAGTCCAAAATACTGAAATAACGTTGAGTTTCATTTGCGGTCCTGACGGGCTGTTCCTGATTCACGATGCCTGGCTCATGCTCTTCATGCCTGCGATGATGGTCCTGGCATGGGGCGCCATGGTACTTGCCGACCTCATGCACTCCACAGTCAGGCAGCAGCTTCAGTCCTCCACCTTTGCGAAATCCAACGGAGCATCCTCCCTGTTGTCGGGACTGACTGGGGTCTCGGTCCGCGCCATCCTTGTCAGTGCGCCTTTGCTCGCCGTGTTCTTGCTTGTGTTCGCCACCGGACAGGCCGAGACCTCCACTGCCACCCTGCATGCCATCGGCACTTGCACAAACGGCGTTCTCCAACTTCACACGAGCTGGTTCTTCTTCGCTCTCGGCTCCATCGTGCTTGCCGTCTGGCTCGCCAGCGCTCTGCAGCTTCCTCGAGGCCAGTCCATGTATCGCGCCGCGTACCGCCCTACCGATGGTTCGGCCCACGGCAATCGACTCGCATCGTCCAGCCAGGCACGGGAGGCACCGTAATGCTGGGCCCTGTTTGCACCAGATCAGCGATCGCCTCGCTTGATGACCTCTGTCACCTTGACAACCAAGATTGCAATCTCCGCCACAGCCAGTAATCCCAGAAACCACAAGAACGGCCCAATCATGTCCCCAACAGTTTCTTTGCTCAGCATTTGTTCTCCCGATGGTGTATTGAAGGTCTTCGACGTCTGGCTGGCCATGCTCGCGCCGAGCATCTTCATCATGGCCCTGGGCGCCATCACCATCCGCAACGTCGTCGACGAAGTGTGCTGGCACCTGGCACGCCGCAGCGCTTCGCGGCGCGCGGATGGTAGCCGATCGCTTCCTGCACTCCCCAAACCCCGGATGACCGCACTGGTGGCAAGCGTGCCGTTGCTGGCCCTGCTGGCTGGCCCCCTCGCCTGGATGCTCTGGACCGACCGCATCGAGATCGGCTCTGCCACCCACACCGCCGTCGGCCTGTGCACCGAGGGCGCGCACTTCATCGGCTACTACCCCATGCTGGTCCTGGCCGGCGGCATCCTCGTTTGCCTGCTGATGGCGCGCTGGTTCTTCGACCACGTGTTCGAGCCTTGCATGGGCTGGATCGCCACCTCGATCGTTCGCCGCATCGTCCCCGGCACACCGACCAATCACTGAGGGCATCCAGCCATTCAATCGTCTTCGTCTCGCACCCCTCATCGACAACCCCTCTCACCCCTCGAATCAAGGAGGACCCCATGGCCACCAGAGCCGCAAAGAAACCCGCTTCACCGACTGCCATCGCCGCAGCCACCGCGGCCACCGTTCCCGCACCCGTCCAGAACAGCACGATCCTGGCACCGCCCCGTTCTCGCCTGACCTTCTCCACTGAACCCAAGTCGCCCTTCCAGGATGGCTACTCCATTTCGGGCGAAGAGGCGGTGCTCGCCGAGTTTCTCGCGGGCGACATGTCCGAATCCGACCCGCTGTACGACCGCTACGTGGAACTGGAAGACCGCAAGGATCGCCTGGAGCGCATGCAGGCGGACTTCCAGACCCGCCGCGGTGCCGACCCGCTGGTTGCGCCCAAGGAGTTCTTTTCCATGCTGGAGGTGGGCAATCTGGTCGATACCGATGTCGACCAGATGTCGGTGCACACCAAGGAAGCCATCCGCATGTTCATGGGGCGCACCCGCGAGCCGGGCAAGGAAGCGGCTCCCATCATCGGCGGCAAGCGGATCGCAGCCGCGCTGCGCAACCTGTGGATGCTCACGGCCAACGACAACCCCTATGCCGACTGGGCGCTCCTGCGGCACGAGGAATCCATGCAGCAGGTCCAGCGGCGGCTGGCCCGCGAATCCAAGGACGCCCTGGGCGTGCTGGAGGAGCAAAAGCGCAAGGGCCTCACCTATTCGCTGCTGCAATCGTCTCAGCCGCAGGTGCTCAACCTGGGCTTTCGGTCGCCTTATGGCTACGCTGTCTCCAGCCTCATCGTGGACTTCGATCACTACGTGCGGGTGCAAAAGACGCTGGCGCGCAAGAACCTGCGCTCGGACGACCAGACGCGCCAGTCCATCTCGGAGATCACCCGGTTCATCCGCCGCGTCTTCAACGAGACCGCGCGGTTCGATCGCTGGCTCACGCGCGAGGAAGTCCGCGGTCTGTGCCGGGCGGATTTCGTTCCGGAGGCTGGCGGGGAAGCCAGTTCGCAAGCAGCCAAGCGCCTGGAGTTCGCCACCGAGGTGTTCGGCGCGGTGCCGGCCGACGTCTTCACCACCAAGCTGCAGCCACGCCATTCGCGCCGCCGCATCCAGATCAGTGCCGTCGAGCGCCAATTGCTGCAGACGGTCGGTGCCAGATTGGCCAAGGCCGAACAGGCCGATGGGTCTGCAGTCTCCCTGGATGCAGCTGACGGAACTGCCCAAGGCGCGGAACCAGCAGAGGTCGCTCGCTGATGCCATGGTCCGGCCTCTGGGGCACACCCGCGAACCGCGCTGACTTGACCGCCGTCGTTGATGAAAGGGCTGTGGTGGTGAAAGGGCGTGTGTATGAAAGGGCCGAACAACCCACGTCGCAAGTGGAGCGTGTTGTCAATTCGGTCGAGTGGGCGCGCGAATCGCTCAAGGACGAGACGTGTCAAGAACGAGCTGACACAAAGGCCTTTACGGGTAAGGGCACCCGCCAGGAGCTGCGCCAACTGATCGCCGAGATCGACCGGCTGGAACAGGCCATGCGTGAACTGGCAAGCGTTGTCCGCCAAGTTCCTGGCGCATCCATCTATCTGATGCTGCACCACAAGCGCTCCAACGGCTACACGTTCCTGCGCTGGCGCGAACTGGGGGCCGGCAAGCGGCACCTGTCCTGGGCCGATGTTCAAGCCTTGCTGCGATCGCGGGAGGCCAGCGCCCGTGCCTGGTACGGCCAGGCCACCGAGCAGGCCCTGTCGCTCAATGCCCAGCACCTGACCGCGCGCAAGCGCATCCGCGCCCTGCGTTTCATCCTCACCCGGGCGCAGCAGCCGGTGTACGCACGCCGGATTCCCGGATGACTGATTCCCGAATGACTTCCAACCGCCCCTGGCCTGGTGCAGCCAGGGATCGGTCAATCAACGCACTGTGGAGAAATTGATGCAGAACCTTTTTATCGGCAAGGGCAACCTGGCCAAGCCGCCCACGCTGGAACGCAACATCTCGCGCAGGACTGGCGAGGAGTTCATCGTGGCCAAGATGCGCGTGATGTTCAGCCGCTATGGGCAAAACAATGATGGCGACTTCGAGCAGGTCGGCGGCTTCTGGCGCGAGGTGGAGATCTACGGCAACAAGGCCGAGGCCTGCGCGAGGTTCCTCAAGACGGGCGCGCGCGTCCTGGTGGTAGGCGAGGAGCGCGACTTCATGGCCAAAAACGAGGCCGGCGACGAGGTACAGGTCATCAAGATCGTGGCCGAGGACGTCGCGCTGCAACTGTCGCGCATCGAGTCGATCCAGTTCACCCCATCCCGTGGGCAGCAGCAAGTGCCCAACCCAGGAAGTGACCAAGGCGGTTACCAAGGCGATTACCAGAGCCAGCCGCAGGAATTCGACGAAATTCCCATGTGACCCTCAGCGCTCAGTAACTCACCTTTCCGGGAAAACGTCGCCAATATTAGAAATTAATTCAACCGGAAATATAGGAGTCGAGTATGAGTAAAACAATCGATGGAGTTCAGAGAGAGGATTTACTCGGGAAATTCGATGAAAAGTCCTGGCGCGAGGTGTGCGAAAAACTGGCCGACCAAGCCGCCAAGGGATGCGGTCTTTCCCATGATTATTACGTCACACGCTTCAGCGCTGAAATCAACATTGCATTGAAAAGTATTCCTGCGGAGTTTCATGCACAGGCAAAAGAAGCAGCGCAATATTTCGACTATGCGTCGATCGATGAAATACAGGAAACCGAGCAATCGAATGCCGATAACGGATTTTGTGCCCATGGCATAGATGACGACTGCTGTCCTTTCGGTTGTGGAGATCGCGGTGGCTGAGTTCAACAGCCAGACCATTGGCCTTGCACAACCGACCGGAGTCGACCATGAATACTGAATCAGCACGAGAACTTCAAGCCATCGATGCGCAGGGGCGTTTCGACGAGGGCGCATGGCGCAATATCTGCGCGCGCATCGCCATTGCTGCCTCCAAGGACTGCCGTCAATTCTTCGATCAATACGTCAAGGTTTTCAGCGCCGGGGTCGATGCGCTGCTTAAGACCATTCCTTCCGAGTTTCACCCAGCGGCCTTGAAAATCGCCGCACAGTGGGACTATGCCCAAACGCCCAGTGATATAGCCAGGGGTATTCGCGAACACAATCGAGCGGTTCTGGAGCGGATTCGGGCCCATGGTCTATCAGACTCATCTGATTCGAATCAGAATGCTGAGCGTTGATTAAATGATTACCGACCCAAGAACCGGGAATGGACTGACGCCCGAGGTCGAAAGCGCTCTGGCATTAGCGCCCATTTCCCTGCGCGCTCCAGACTTGCTGATCCAGGCCATCTCGGATGGCAGGCGCATTGGCCTGCAGCTGCATTACATGGCTGGAATGGGGCGCACCCTGCAGCAAGCCGGCGCCTGGTGGGTCGCAGGCCGGCGCATGTGGGCGCTGGAGCAGGCCGATCCCGAGCAGCTGGTGCATTGGCTGCGCGCGGTGTATCGCGGCCAGCATGTGGACCTAGACGATGCGTTGCCGCTCCTACGCGCTGCCGTGGCCTCTCCTGAGCCGGACTACTTCGCGCAGTTGCTCAATGTGCAGATCTTTCCGCTTGCCAAGGGCGATATGGCCCGTGGCCGGCACGCGGTGAGCTTCGCCTATGACGCGCCCTGCGTGCGGGTCGTCAAGGCGCTGCAGGGGCATTTCCATCGCCATGCAGCGGCTTGGCAGGTGCAGGGCACTGCCTTGGAGATCCTGGATGCGCTGAGCCAGTTCGCAGGTGTTGCGTCCGAGTTTGTCTTCGTCCATGAGCAGCCGGTCGTCCTGGAGGACCTGGTGGGCTCCACCTCGCAGGCCTCGCCCATCCAGGTGCCCGCTGCCCGTCCGGAATTCGGTGACAGTGGCCCGGGCGAAGCCAAGGGCGTGGCGTTCATGTCGGCCGAGCTGGATGACGGCGTGGACGTGGATATCGACGAGACCGAGCTGGCTCGCATGGCTGTGCATGCCGGGCTACGCGACTACCAGGTCGCCGGTGTCCGGCACCTGGCCTCGCAGACGGGCGCATGCCTGGGCGATGACATGGGCCTGGGCAAGAGCCGCCAGGCCGTCGTGGCCACGCGCATGGCTGCGGGGGAGGGCAGGGTGCTCATCCTGTGTCCTGCGTCGCTGCGCATCAACTGGGAGCGGGAGATCCGGGCGGTGTACCCGGATGCGATCGTGGGCATGGTCGGCGAGGACCGTATGGCCACCTTGCACGGTTGCGAGTGGATCATCGCCAACTATGAGCGCCTGGGAGGCCTGGTGCGCGAGACGGATCTGTCGTTCGCGGTGATGGCGGTGGACGAGGCCCACTACCTGAAAGAGCATCACGCTGGCCGCACGCGCAATGCGTTCATCATGGCCACGCGCATCCCGCGCCGGTATGTCATCTCGGGCACGCCGCTCTTGAACCGCGAGATCGAACTGCACACACTGCTGCGGCTCACGGGCCATCGGCTGGGGCAGATGCCGCTGAAGGACTTCCGTGGTCAGTTCACGGGCTCGCGCGAGAAGAGGGCGCTGCTCGCAGGGGCCCTCAAGGGGTGGATGCTGCGCCGGCGCAAGGACGTTCTCAAGGACCTGGGAACCAAGAGCCGCCAGGTGCGGTACATCTCGCCAGCCGAAGGCCTGGGAGCCTACAAGGCGATCCACGATGACATGGCGCTGCAAGCCATGCCCAAGATCACCAAGCTGCGCCAGGCCCTGGAGGCGCTCAAGACACCCTTCCTGATCGAGACGGTGGAAGGGCTGTCCGACGGCGACAAGATCATCGTGTTCTGCGAGTACATGGCGACGGTGGAGGCCATGAAGGGCGCCTTCGCTGCGGCCGGCATTCAGTGCGTGACGCTGGTGGGCAGCGACTCGGCCACCAAGCGCCAAAAGGCCATTGATGCCTTCCAGAACGATCCAGCGGTCACCGTGTTCATCGGCACCACGTCCGCGGCCGGCGTGGGCATCACGCTGACAGCGGCGAACTACGTGGCTTTCGCATCGCTGCCCTGGACGCCGGCACTCATGCGCCAGGCCGAGGACCGGGCCTACCGCCTGGGGCAGCTCCGCAACGTCATGGTCATCGTGCCGCTGATCGCAGGCACCCTGGACGAGGGCGTCTGGAAACTGCTCGATCGCAAGCAGGAGACCGAGCGCGACGTGGTGGAGTCGGAGATGGCTGGACCAGGTGGTGCAACGGCTACTGCCACCGAGTCACCCTGGCTGGCCGCGGCCGCGTAGGACCGGAACAGGGGTTTCCCATGGTGCCACCGGATCACCGATGCGAGGAGTTCGAGCTGGCAGCAGATGCCTGGGAGTGGCTGCATATCGAAGGGTTCGGAGCGACCTGGGATCACTTGGTCTTCGCGCATCCGGATGGGCGCCAGGCCCGCCTGTTCCTGCCGCAGGGCGAGAGCACGGACGAGACGGCGTCGATCACGATTTTTGAAATCCGAGTTAAGCGAACTGGCTTCGGTGGCGAGGATTACCGCCGCAACCCTTTTAAATCACGGAGCAATCGATGAAAAAAAACCGATCCACAGGAAATCGACCATGGCAAGGTCTACCGCGTCAAGGGATGCCCGCATTGCGGCGCCAAGCCGGTTTTATATTTCAAAAGCTATTTCTTTGCACTCGATTGCAATGAGCACAAGGACTTTGATGTCCGATCGGTCATGTTCATTTTTCCAGAAGAAAACAAATCGCGAGGCGAACATGTCGCAGAGTTAATTGCGGCTTGGAATGATGATGCGGACTACCTAGCTATGGGTGGAATTCAAAGCACACTGGAATCGAGGCGCTCTTTCAAAATAACCCTAAGCACCAAATGATTTAAATCATCAACAATCAGATCCCATCGCGCGAGTTTTTCTGAATATTCGAGTCGCCCCATGCAATACATCTTCAAGTATTTTCTTCTACCGGAATCAAGTACCTCATCCACCGAGTGCTTTAAGAATCTCCCATAGCGGTACTCTCGAAGAATTTCCGGAGAGATATAGCACTCCACGGGTTCCCCCTCGCGTTTATCGAAGAATATCAACTTGAATCCATAGCCGTATCTTGCCACCCTTCTTATGCCTCCATAAGTTATGGTACTGGCGTCCGATTTTCCAATCCATTGAAAATATTTTCGATACGTTGTTTCACCATGCCCTACGATCTGCAGGGGCAATGCCTTGAATTCAGCTTCAGATAAGTTGTGTGCTGCATCAAGATAACTATCGACAAGGCGGTCAAGATCGCTGGTGCGATTCTCGCCGATGACATCGCCGTTTCTTGTATTTCCTCTTGTGTGGCCGCCATCGGCAGAACTTGAGCCACAGTTTGCAACAGTGATTGGCATCGCTGATGTCGCTGCGGCAGTAGCCCTACTTCGCGGATCGAAGACTGTAATCAAATCAGTCATCTTTCTGCGAGCCATGCGCTGAAGCGCCTCTTGCGGCGTTTCATCCAGAACTGGCTTAATCTCCTCAGAATTCACTAGCCATTGACATTCCGGATGATGATCGTCCTTGCTTCTGAAGTATGGAACGACATATTTCTTCTTTTCCTCAGCTGGAGATCTGTAATTTGCACCAATAATGGAAACTCGTTTGGACAACGTGAGACAAGCTGGATCGTGGCAGTAGAATGTGAATCGGGCTGGAGGAGATTCCAGACTCAAATACTCGCGAAGCGCTTGTGTGATGGTGATTTCTTCACCTACCTCAACACACCAAGCCTTGAGAATTTTCGTGATTTTTTTAGTCAATGGGAGGGTGCTCCTGATTTGTGGTTGGATGGGGTGATGCGGGTTAGCTCGTGCAAGGGCAATGATCCCGCATCAAATCTACCACGGAGCACTCTCCCACCCTTTGAGGTTTCCACCACACAGGTATTCCTGTTTGACCCAATGGGTAATCACGAATGACTTACCTGCGTGCTTAAAAGCCGCTTGGAAGCTGCGGATGAACGATGACATAGCGCGCACACCATAGTCGTGATGGCGACTGAGTTGCGTGACCTGCGGGGCCGCAGTGACAGCTGGCCAATGCCCGGCGCGATCAGCTATACAAACAGCGGCGCTTGGTGGGGATGACGGCCGTGTTCTTCGGTGTCCAAGGGTTGATCAGCGCTGCTCCCGTATGAACGCCACAGTGGAACATTCCGGTGCGCCAAGTCGCTACCAGCCGTTCCGCACAAAAGATGTATGCCATCCAGGTCATTGAGCAATCAAACACCTTGTTGCATCCTGGCGTCCATGCCGTTTCTGGTAGCGGTTAGCATCCGCCCCCAACAAAAACGAAATCCTGGGGGGTTTGAATGAGCGCAGAACTTGCGGCGACGTTCTTCAACGTCGGCTATGGGCAGACCTTGGCACAGTCCATGGACAAGAATCAGGTAGACGTCCTGGTGCTGACACAGGGGCAGTACATGAGCATCCTGCAGGACAAGGCCAAAGGTAATGTCGCCCTGGAATTCAACCTGCGCAAGATGCTATCCGGCTCAACATTCGGCCAATATTGGCAGCAGACGTTCAGTCCCAATGCGGGTGAGCCGTGGGTGGGGCCAGTGGCGCAAGGCGCCAACGATGCCCTTGCCATCGGCAAGACGCTCAACGCCATCGGCATGGCCGGGATCGGCGCTTACATCAAGACCACGGCGACCGGCACATACATCATCATCAAGGGGTACTCGGCCCGGCGAAGCAGCGCCCTGCAGGGCACACGGTATCTGGCGACCAATCCCAAGATGCTGCAACTGGGTCTTGGCATGAAGAGCCTGCAGGGCATCGCAAAGGGCGGCTTCATGCTGGGTGTGGTGGTATCCACGGGCATTGAAGTGATGGACTTCATGTTCAACGACGAGAAGACCATGTACGACCTGGTCGGCGGTATCGGAGTGGAGGCGGTCAAAGGAGGCCTGGGTGCGTTGGTCGCCTACGGACTTGGCGCATTCTTTGGAGGAATGGTTACTACCGCTGCCGTGCTTCCGCTGGTCTTCATGGCTGTTGTAGCCGTAGGCGCAGGCATCGGCCTGAATGTGCTGGACCGTGACTACAAAATTAAGGCCAATGTGATTGCGGCTCTCAAGACCCTTCCCGAAAACACTGCTCAAGGTCTCTACTACATTGACACCAAGGTGCAATCCTGGCAGGACGAGTTAAGCACCGCGATTGAGCAAAAGAAGATGGAGATGGGGCGTGCGATTGACACCGGCGTTAAAGATTGGCTTTGCCGAATCTCCTGCAGACGTTATTAGCCATTCGAATCACCTAATGCACAACATTCAAAAAATCCGGCACGGCTTGGTATGGGGCATTCCGCTTTGCTTGGGAGTCGCTGCAGGCTGCATACTTATGATTTTCCATGAGATCATTCCGACACTGAGAGCAGTCGTTTCAATAGCGCCCGTGGTCAGGGTTTCTCCTGCGGCACAGTTGGCACCATTCATCGGCATTACTTGCCTTATCGGCATGGTGGTGGCTTGCATGCGAGCAATTCCCTGCAGCGACCGTGCAATCAAGAGTTCAGAGCGTGTAGCCAATATTGCGGTGATTGCCAGCGGGGTGGCCTTGTTGATGGTGCCTGTGACTGCGGTGAGTGTGAGGTATTACATGCCGAGCGTCGGCTACACAATCTGTGCGGATTTGGAGGACAACCCCAGTATATGGTTCACCGACTGGGTGCGCGATCCAGCCTGGTGTGTCAGAGGCAAGAGCCTTAATTGGGTAAACGAGCAGGCGGATAAGACCACCCAGGGCATTACTCCTCAGCCGTTGACTTGAGCATTCCGGTAATGTAATGATGACCAGTCAGTCCGGCACCATGAACACCTGCAGCAGGTATCCCCCGTCCATGGTCGCAAGCGGCCAGAAGCAGCCGTTCTACAGCGAACTATGAGCCAGGTTCGGCAACTGCGCCGGCTATGGTTGAGGGCTTCGGATGATCTTGACAATCCATCACACTCACTCACTGCAAAGGGAATATTCATGACCTTACGTGTAACGTTCGACACTAACGTTTTGGACTACGCATGCCGTCCCGAGCGTTTTCCCAAAGACCCACGCAGCCTCAGCTTGCAAATGTTCGTGATGCGCTTAGAAGCGGGGCGATCCAGGGATTCTTTTCGGTCACGCTGCTCACGATCGAAGGGATCATGAACAGGGACCGTCCAGTGGTATATGAGAGCACCACGCTTACCACAGTCCGGGAAGACCCGAAGATAACAAAGAATGCGGATCTGCCGGACGCGATCCGATCTTTCGTTGGAGACGGCGATTTGGAGACGCACTCGATCAAGCTAACTGTCAATCAGCCTGCTCGCCAAGAAGTGCACCAAGAAGTCAAGGCACGTGTAGCAGCGGCTCACGGGCTTGGAGTCCGTGTCCTAAAGGCGGTACCGCGAATCGGTGCCTATAAAATCGACGACCCTGACAGGAAGTTCTATCTGGATAATGGCACAGGCGAGAGCTTAGCTCTCTGGATCAACAGGGCGCACCAAGTATCCAATGCTATTGAAGCCAAAGGACTCGGCATCGCACAACTCAAGAAGCTTGGTTCTGAGCTGTCAATGAATCACTCGCTAGACACTTGGTTCAGTGCACTAACGAAAGCACAGGACATTCACGTACAGCGCAAAATCGAACGCGCCTTCGCCGAATGGGCGGACGCTGATTCGATCGCCTCCCATATCGCCTACGGCATTGACGTATTCTGCTCCAATGATGTTGGTAATAGTAATGCGACTAACTCAATCTTGGATGTCAATAATCGGGCGTGGCTTACGCAGACCTATGGTGTCCAATTCATGACATTCGACAATCTCTTGGCTGCGTTGACGTAACCAAGATGGATTTGGGTGTGCCAATGCCAACGTTGCCGCTAATGCAAGTTGAACTGTGCTTCGAGGAACGGTGCTTACCGTCCGCTGCGGGCCCTGAGGCGCCCTCGAAAAAACAGCTCCCGGAAGCTGCCATTGACTTGCTGCACGCGGTGATTTGAAATCCCGGTGGATACCTTCAGGCGAGCTACAGTTTGCCGATTCGAAACTCGCCGGCTTTCGCAAATTGTTATACCGCGATGCTCAAAGAGACCAGTCCCTAAAAATTATGCTACAGCATCCCCAGTAAAAACCAGCACCCAGAATATTCGACACGACCCGGACTAAATAGTATATTTTGCAGTACCCATCACATTAGCCACGAAGGATTATTTTGATATACGCAGATTTATTTAATTACATCGCCAATATCACTTCGGTGATAGCTTTTTTATTCGCAGGTTATCAATTTTTCCAGTGGAGAAAGCAGCAGAGACATAGCCTAGAGCTTGAATCCATTCTCAGCATGGAAGATAGATATGAACTTCTTATCACATCCAACATGAAAATTTTTGCAGATCTTAAAAAGGCAGAAGAAATATCAAAAGATTCTGCAGGGAAAACATCGGAGGAAAAATTAAAAATAGATTTTTGGTTAAAGAATTAATTTCGTGAGTCCGTCATAACTGCTCAACACTACGCGAATGAGTGCGCAGAGAAATACAGCCTCGCATGTTTTAAAGTAGAACGTCTCGGATTCGATGTGAAAGAAACGGATGAATTGCAATGCAAATGGATTGTCGATAAATTTAGATCATTTATAGAAAATGAAATTTCGACTGAAGAAGTTGCAAATCAAATATCAGCAATGAAGATAAGGGCACGTGACAGATTCACAGTCCTCAGAAAGACATGAGTAACTCCGCTACGGAGTGGTTCGAGTCCACCCAGCCAATGCTCTGCCGCACGCGCCCCGCATAACCGATGAGGCTTAACTCGAACGGTGTGCGCCCGCTTTCATCTGACGCCACAGCTCGCTCTTGGCCGAGTTCTGCGCTAGAAGGGCTCCTGGACGGTGCGGCTGGCGAGCTGTCATTGGTGCCGGCGGAGTGGTTAGATCGGAATGGACTCAGTGTTCTGGTGCGCCCGGCATACGCAGTTGACTCACTGACCATTGCGATGCCCGCAGATCTCATGGCAGCTTTGCTACCGATGATTACGTCTTTGAACGGGGATGCGATGCCAGGGCTTCAAGGCGGCCGCGCAGCGTAGCGGCTTCCTCCCGTGCTTGGTCGCGCTCGGCCTGGGCCGCTGTCAGCCGCTCGGCTTGGCGCAGAGCCTCGGCAGCGAGGGTCTTGCGCTGCTCCTGGTGCAGCTGGGCCGCCACCTCCGCGCCGGCCTGCAGCTTGGCCAACTCCGTGCGCGCCTGATCGGTCGACAGATGGGCCCGCTCGAGATCCGCACGCAGTTCATCGGCCCGCCGCTGGATCTCCGTCGTGCGGCTCGTCGCCCCGGCCAACTCGGTGCGCAGGCCTTCGATCTGTGCGGCATGGGCCTCGACCAGGGCCTGGGCCTTGTCGCGCTCGGCCCGCGCTTGCTGGGCGTCGCCATGGGCGCGATCCAGTTCGGTGCGCAGTTCGCCGGCACGGGCATCCGCCTGGGCCGCGCTCGCATTCGCCACCGTCAGCTTGTTCCGTAGATCGTCAGCCTCGGCCCTCGACGTGGCCAGCAGTTCCTGGAAGGCGTCGCTTCGGGCCTTGGCCTCATCCAGTTCTGCAGCGAGCGCGTTGGCCAACTCCTCCGCCTCGAGGCGCGCAGCCTGCGCCTGGTCGCGCACGACTTCCAGGTTATGTCTCTCCGCGGCCAGCCGGCCGTTGGCCGTCTCCAGGGCCAGGGACCACAGGTCGCCCGCCAACTCCCCGAGCTTGTCGGTGAACGCCTGCGGCGCCGGCTCCACGGCAGGCGTCTTTCGCGCAGTCTGCCGGGCGCGCCACTCCACCATCGCCTCGGAGATGGTCGTGAAGCTCCCACTGCCCAGTTGCTTGCGCACCGCCGCCAGGGTGGGACTGGCGCCCGCCGCGTCCAACTCGTCCGCTACCGCAAAAATCCGCTCTTTGGTAATCGCTGCCATTAGGTGCTCCCGTGGTTGTTTGTATGTTGTAGATTGTACGATACTACAAAATACAACTGATGGTATTTTTAGCCTGCGCACGGCTGGATGCCTCAGCGCGCAGAGGCATCTTGACAATCAAGGTCGGTTTGAATAACGTTCGCACCGTGAACCGCCGCAAGGCACCACGAAGCGCCTCAACTCCTGACAGGCGCGCGAATCGCCCCCCAAGGTCGATTCCGGAGTACCTTCATCCTCGTAACCCGGACAGGGAAATCATGTTTCCCTGTCCTCTGCCGCAAGGCTGTGGGTTGGGTGCGTGATTTCCTCAAGTTCATCTTTTTGGAAATCACCATGACTGCAACCACCCAAGGCAACGACTATTTCAATCTGCATACCAACGGCATCGGTTACCTCAACCGCGTCCGCTGGGTTGAAACCAAGAATGGCGGCCGCCGTGCCGACACCTTTCTGGCATGCAGCATTTCCGCCTTGCGTGGAAATGCAGACAAACCTGACTACACCTACTTCGATCTTCGGGTCAGTGGGGACGAAGCCATCGACATGGTCGAAAGACTGGGGGTCGATGTTCGGGAACAGCGCAAGGTCGTCGTGTCCTTTCGGATCGGCGACATCTACCCTCACCTGTACGAACGCGATGTGCTGGATCAGAACCGTCGCAAGACGGGTCAAAAGGAGATGGCTACCCTCATCAAGGGGCGCCTGCTTCTGATCAACAGCATCACCATCGACGGCGAGAACGTGTACCGCCGTGAGGCGGATGCACCTCAAGACGACCTGCAACCCGGTTACGACGAACCGTCGCAAGGGGAGGGGGGCGATCAAGAGTGGCACGAGCCAGAGCAAGAGCAAGAGCAAAGGCTGGAGCAACCGGCGCCAGCGCCGGCGGCACGGCCTGCAGAGCGCTCCGCGCAGCACGCTGCCCAGCAGCCACGCCAACAACGTGGCCCAGTGAACCGCCCACCGGCTCCACCACGGCACCCACAGGCTGCCCGCCCACCCGCTGCACCTCCTCAAGGAAATGCAGCGTACAACGCGGGCTATGCAACGGGAAGGGCTGTCCGCAGGACCGTCGATTCCACCCCTGCCTGATTCGCCATAAGCCCTCAAACCCCTGAACCTGCGTTGCAGGCAAGGGGGTTTTCTTTTTTCTTCCATCCCCTGGGGACCACCGATCCCCAGTGGGGGCAGGTGTCCCTTTTTTTCACGAAAGGCATACACCATGAACCAAGCTACTACCGTCTCCAGCACAGCACCCACTCTCCAGGGACATTTGGCCAAAGAGTGGTGCGGCAAGCTCCTGCCCCTGCAGGTTCTGCAATCACAGCGTGGCTACTACGTCGGCACCGCCGGTGAAGACGGCCTCTCTCGGGAGTCCAACGAATACTTTCGGACCGACGAACTCGCCCGGCAGGCCCTGCAGGACGGCAACTGGACCCAAAAGCAGGAACCCTGATGATGCAAATGCTTGACATGAACTTCACCCCCGACGAGTTGCGAGAGATCAATGACGCATTGAGCACCGCTGTACAGCGCATGCTCGACGAAGGTCAGACGCCTCAAGAGATCGAGTACCAGGCTTTGGCCATCGCGTGGTTCGCACAGCGAAAGTGCGTCGAGAAACTGCTGCCTGGTGCCGAGCCAGATTGGCTGATCGAACGCGATGAACAGGTGAAAGCTGCCGTTGCGTCTCCCAAATGTCGGAGCGAGCCTCAAACCGACGAAACGTCTATGCACTGATGCACGGAAAGTGCGAGGGCGAGTTTGACTCGCCTTCAAAAGCGCGTATGCTTTGCACCGTTTTGCGAGTGTTTACCGGTACCACTGGAATAACCGGAGCTGGTTCGCCAGCACATGAGGCACGTCAACCCCTGAAGCGTGCACGCTCTTCGGAGCTGGGGTTCCTGTCGGCATGGACCGCTGAATCGCACACCTCAAAAGTCCGCTAGTGCCCAGCCTGCCAGGTCGCAAGCCTGTCAGACATTCAAAGCCCACTGCATCCCACCTGCCTCGGCAGGTGCGGTGCTTTCTTTTCTATACCCGCCGGGACCCGTCTCCCCGCGGGTGGACGGTGGCCCGCGCACATCGCGAAAGACCACCAGCAAATGATCAGAGTTGACGACGCGACTTTGCGGATCAAGAAAATCCGCCAGAGCCGCAACGGCGCCTTTTGCATCGCGGACCTCACCACGAATTTTGGAGAATTCAAGGTAAAAGACCCGCTCCTCGACCAGTTCGAGGAAGGGGAATACAGAGCCACCGTGTGGGTCAGCGAGATCTACCTGTCGCAGTACATCTCTTTCGGCAAGGGAGTCACGGAAATCCGTGCCCGTTTGCATGACCTGCAAGTCGTCTCCCAGGACCGACTTCCCGCCGACCGCACACCCACTGAACTCGATCCACTGGACGAGCCCACACCCGTCAAGGTCCAGCCCAAACCCTCCGAGTCAACCAAGGAACAGGGCAGGGGAGTCACAAAGAACGCCGACAAGCGTTGGGACGATTTCAAGAAACCCCGACCTGCGCCGGCCCCAGAGTCAGTCGAAGCCGTGGACGAAGGATTGTTCGATGCGGACCTTCTCGAAGCCATTGAGCGCGCAGATCCGCTGAAGCTCGATCCCACGGTGGACCGGGCTTTGCTGCGGTCCCAGGCCGCATGGCTGCGCAAGCAAGGGTACGACTTCGATCCCAAGCTGCAGACCTGGTTCGCCAAGCGCTGATCTCCGCGACGTTCCAACAGGCCGCCCTTCAGGAGGGCTGTCCCTTGGCCGCTCTAGGAGCCCAAGGGACAGCCCTTCGCTGCTTGCAGCACGGACTCTGCTCTCAACTGGGTGGCGGCAACCTGATGTGCCGCGGCTTTGCGGAAGAACCCATGCGTTCACCGCGCCATTACTCGGCCACCTGGACCTTCACTCGCGGTGGCCCGCCTGCGCAACACGACAGGCCCTAACGGGCCCGTCCATACCGCAGCGAGGAGGTATCCGTTCAAGACTCATTCCAAGCCAGTGGAATCCGAAAGAGGGGTTCCCCCAGCAGCCGGTACATGGCTGATGAGGGAAACCATTTCCATCCAACCGAAACGATGGTTTCAAGCAGGCGCGTTCAACTCTGAAAACGTGCCAGGCCGCGCAAGCAGTCCGAGTGCAGTCCTTTCTATCAACCCACTGCGGGCGCCAATGCCCTGCGAGGGGGTTCGCGCTCTCGGTCTTTCTACAAGGAGCAAAAGAATAACTACCCAGTCACCTTTCATGACCCATCGTGCCAAAGTGCTTGGGCATTACAGCACCGCCTATTGGCTGCGTGATGTTGTCATGGCGTTACACAGCGGTGGCACCCATCCCGTTGGCTTATCGCGGTTGACGACCACGGATGAGGCGCACTTCACGGCGTTCAGACAAATGGTGGATCACTACCGCCGCGTCGGCGAAAACGATCCTGCATTGCATGCGCTTGTTAGCGATATCGAGGCTCGATTTGAAGAAGAACGATCGGCACAGGAGCGCAGCGACCGTCTCTATGCATGGAACGCGGAAGCACGCGGGCATCTGCGCACTTTGGGGCGTCCTTCCGATGTTGTGGATGACCGCTCCGACTGGTTCGAAGAGCGTTTTGACTTGGGGCGAACACCCGTAGAAGCGGTGACGGAGTTCGCGGCACTCGAATGATCCAGTCGCCCGGGCCGCGAATTCGGGACGAGTGCAGTTCTCTTTATCAACCCATCGGGGACATCGATCCCTGCAGGGTTCCGGTCGTCCCCATCTTTTATCGGAGACGACATGTACGACACGAATCGTGGCGGAATTAACGAGCTGGCACGCCTTCACAGGGAAGCGCCTCAGTTCCCTGTTCCATTGACCAAACAAGCGCGCACGCAAGTGGCGGCGCTCCTGATGCGCCACGGCGAAGCGGTGGTGGGAAGCACACTATTGGTTATCGCCAAAGACCGATGTTTCTCCACACCGCAGAACTGCACCGGCTTTTACATACTCGGCCTGTCGGACGATGTGTGCGCAGCGGCCAGCACAGCGGATCAGGCAGGCATTGAGGAAGCGATTCGATGGGCTGAAGCCGAACCTGTCTGGTCGTGATCGATCCCTACGGAACCCAGATGGGTTCCCCCAACAGCCGCAGTTCGGCTGATGAGGGAAACCATTTGAGTCAAACCAAAAATGGTTTCGAGCAGGCACGTTCAACTCTGAAAACGTGCCAGGGCCGCGTGAGCGATCCGAGTTCATTTCTTCATCCATCCACCCCTGCGGGACCACGGCCCGCAAGGGAACGTGCTCGCAGTTTTCTTGCAAAGGAGTAAACTTTTGAGCATGCCATCCACCATCGAACTGGGCTTGTACGAAGCGCTCACCGGCGCCGGGATTCCCCCGGACACGGCGCGCAAGGTCGAGCGGCAGTTCGAGTCAGCCATTCACGCCGGCACGGATGAGATTCGCGCAGAGATGCGCGACAAGCTCTTCACCAAAGTAGATGGTTCCGAGCTGGAAACACGTCTGCTGCGCGCCAGTGCCGAAATGGAGGTCCGCCTCCAGAGAAGCGTGGTCGATCAAACCCGCTGGATCATCACCAGCTTCTTCGGCTTTTCCGGCCTCACCATCGTGATCACGACGGCAGTCATCAAACTGCTGTAGGTCACTTCTTCTTTAAACCCGCTGGGGACTACCGTCCCCGCAGGGTTTCGGTCGTCCCCATTTTTCTTGGAGACGATCATGATTTCCCATTTTTCCCCCGTGCTTCCCCGATTGGCACAAGAGCAGCGCCAGCTATTTCACGCTGTACTGCGACAGTGGCTGACTGCAGCACCTGCACCGGAGTGCGACAAGCTGATCCTGGCGCGTGAACGCCATGCGCCAGGCCAGAGATGCTCCATGCTCACGCTGGTGCGCAGCTGCTTCATGCAACCGGCCTTGCGGGCCGACTTGCCAGAGTCGCTGGTCCACCTGCTCGTGCAACGTCAATGGCTGGCTCCTGCGCAACAGCGCAGAGCCGCCTGAGCGGGAGGGCGTGCCATGTCGAACAAGCACACCGTCGTGATGGTGCATGTACCCACGGGTTCGGAAGAGGCCTTCTTCAAGGTCTATGAAGAATTCGTGAATGCGCTGCGCATCAAGAGCGAGAAACCGCCACGTAAGCTCATGGAGATGTACTTTTCCCCGCCTTCGGACGAGGACAGGTATCAGCTGGAGCAGCGTGGAGTCGAGTCCTTAAAGGTCCTGCTGCGGATCGCGCAAGGTGAGGCCAGGCACGCCCGGTACATCGCCTGCTTTCTCGCGGGTCTGTACAACGGCGACCTGTTTGCCTTCAACCTCAACGATCTGCGGTGGCTCGATGAGTCGCTATACGCGCACGTGATCGCGGTACTCCATATGGACTGCCGACTGCGCAAGCAGGATGTCCCGCACTACTTCGACAACGGCGAAGTCCTGTGGGCCACCATGATCGCTCGTTGGGGCATCAAGGACGTGCTCACGCATCGTTCCCCACCTCGCAAAGGCTGAAACCCGTTGCGCCCCGGCTTGCATTCGTGCGAGCTTGGGCCCATGGCCCTTGTGCCATTTATCAACTACCCGGACGGGGCCATGCCCCACCGGGGCATCTCCGTCCCTCATTTGAAGGAGATGTGCCCATGGCATTGATGTTCTCGCGCCTGGCGCGCAATTTCGTGAAGAACGGGTACTTCCCGACCGACGATGAAACCCTCGCTCGCATTCAGCGTTTCATCACCCCTTGCGATCGGCCCATGCGACTGCTCGACCCGTGTTGCGGTGAAGGCGCCGCGCTAGCAGACCTACGCCACGGCATGCAGTTTGACAGTGGCACAGGTCCGACCATTGAGACCTTGGGTGTGGAGTTCGACCGCGAGCGTGCGTGGCACGCAAAGACCATCTTGGACCGCGTGCTGCACGCTGACATCCACGATGCGGTGATCAAACCCAGGTCCATCGGACTGCTGTACTTGAACCCACCTTATGGGTATGGCGTCAAGGACTCTGCCAACCGCAGCGATGCGGATAGCGATCGTGAAAAGGCTGAGCGCTTGGAGCGCACGTTTCTCAAGAAGACTGCCCCGTTGCTCATGCTCGGCGGCATCCTCGTGTACATCGCTCCGTTCTACGCACTCGACAACGAGATTCGCACCTACCTGGCACGCAACTTCCAGGATCTGCGGTTCTTCATGGCGCCGGAGCAAGAGTTCAAACAGTGTGTGATCTTCGGCACGAAATGCCGGCCGGGCCATCCCCGCAAGGATGTGCTGGACATGCTCGCGCAAGCCCAGGCCGGGGAACTGGCCCATCAAACATTGCCAGAGGAATGGCTCGACACGCCATACCAGGTGCCGCCGATCCAGGAGGGCAGTGAGATGGTCTTCCATGCAGTGCGCATGGATGCCGAGCAACTGGCTGACGAACTGCAAAAGCATCGCAACGGCCTGCTGTGGCCGAACTTCGAGGCTTGCTTCAATCAAGCGCGTGGCTCCCACCGCAGACCGCTGCGCGACATGACCCAATGGCATCTGGCGCTTGCGCTGGCAGCTGGCCAGGTCACGGGCTGCATCCGCTCCGCTACCGGGCGCACGTTCCTCATCAAGGGCGACACCTTCAAGAAGAAGGAGCGCATGGTCACGACCGAAGTGGACGACAAGGGCAAGGTCAGCGAGACGATCGTCATGCTGGACAAGTTCGTTCCGATCATCAACGCCATCGAGTTCACGCCGGACCACCGGTTGGGACAGGTCGTGCGGATCAGCTGACGCACGCATCTCAAAGAACCCACCAGATGGGTTCCCACAGCGGCCGCAAAGACGGCCGTTGCGGGAAACCATTTGCACCATTCATCAATGGTTTCAGGCACGTTCAACTCTGAAAACGTGCCCGTCTGCGATCAGCAGATGGAGTTCTTGTCAAAACCAATTCATCAACCCTGTGGGGCCTACCCACAGGGGATGGCTTCATGTTTCTCCGCAAAGGAAAGAAATGTTCATCAACACCGAGTACCGCCGCATGAACGGCCACTGCGTGGCTACCAGCGAAGGACTGACCGACCAACGGGTCGCGTTGTGGCTGGAGACGCGGCTGGACTATGACGGTCGCCTCATCACCTGGCTTTGCCGGGACGATGCGGCCTACGAGCAAAGCACCTGGACCTGCCTGGCCAACACCAGGATGCCGCCGTCGATGACGGAAAGCATTGCGGTCGCCTGGCAGCACGAGCGTGCCATGGCCGAGTTGCAGCGCATGGAAAACCTCCAGCCAGTGCATCCCGCACTGGCCATTGCCCGAAACGTGTATCGACAGATCGGGCTCGGGATCTATGTGCTGGTCAACCCGACCGTGCGTATGTTTTTGCGGCGTATGCGGCGCGTGCTTTTCCGGCGCGTGAGGCAAATGCACCGCGAGGCCTACAGGCCCTGATACCCGGCGCGCAGCGCCTCTTTCCTTGTCCTGGACAAGGCCAGAACCCATGCAAATGGGTTCCCACAGCGGCCGGACCCATGGCCTTTGTGGGAAACCATTTGAACCAATCACCAATGGTTTAAGGCACGTTCAACTCTGAAAACGTGCCCGCTTGGGCGATCAGCCAAGTGGAGTTCTCGTCAAAACCTTTTCATCAACCCTGTGGGGCCTCGCCCTGCAGGGGGTGGCTTCACGCCTTTTTGCAGGAGAGAACCACCATGGAAACGAAGATCTACAAGGACCGCGATGGCTGGAATGCCAAGACGGTCGTCCCCCTGGATGAACGGCGCGAGCTGGTCATCCGCACATCCCGTCGCCAGATCGGTGGCGGGCTGCTGACCAGCGCTGCGTGCTGGAGCGTCAATGCTGCCGGCTACCAGACCCATGCCATGGGTTTGGGCACTGGGTGCGGAGATTTCTCCACCCGCATCGTGACCACGCAGCCGCCGCGCATCACCGAAAAAGTGGTGGCGCAGCAGCACGAGATGGCCCTGCGCCAGATCGATGCCATCCGCCAGGCAGCGCAGTTGCACTACGCGGCCCAGGTGCAAGCCGAGACGGAGGCTCCGCAGCTTGACGTCGCAGAGCCCACGCAGCCGGTTGTCCACGCACCGAGCGCCATCGCTCGCTGAACGGCCTTGTGCTGACCGGCTTCGGCCGGCGCATTCAAACCGCGGCTGCTGCCGCAGCCCTTTCATCAACCCTTGGGGAACACCGCTTCCTCAAGGGGCGGTTTCCCCATTTTTGGAGAAGTCCATGAACGCTGTGTACGAAGCGCCGCAAGCGGCGCAATGCTTGCCCCGATTCCCATTGGGATCGACCGTGATGACGCAAGTTGTGAACGCCCTGGTCGCCGGCGGCCGGCTGAACCCCTATGTGCTTTTGCGCCGGCATCTGCTGGGCGACTGGGGTGATCTCTGTGAAGACGATCGCCGACTGAACGACCAGGCTGTGCGCCTTGGCAACCGCATCCTTTCGGCCTACCAGCTCGAAGGGAACACCACCGTCTGGATCATCACCGAGTGCGACCGCAGCGTAACCACGCTGCTGTTGCCTTCGGAGTATTGAGGGCGGCGTTGCCATGCCAGAAAAGCCGCTGACCAACGTGGAGCTGGTCGTCGAGATGATGGAGTACAGCCGTTACGGCGCGGTGGTGCAGCTGCTCATCGTGGAGGCGATCAGAAAGTATGCCGAAGCCGTCAGCCAAGCCGATCCCGCAACCTTCGACAGCCCATTCATCAATGGAGAGGTATGGGTCGCAGCTGCTGGGGAAGTACGGCAAAAGATGCAAGCCAACTATGGCTGGGACTGATCCCCAGCTTGATGCAGCCGACTGAGGTCGGCTGAACATTTCCACCACCCGTGCGGGGCCAGGCCCTGCACGGGACTGCCTCGCGCCTTTTTCCTGAAGGAGTCAAATATGACTAACGCAGTGCCCGTATCGGGCGCCAATTTCTGCCATTTTTGCGAATGTGAACTGGAAGCCGGGCAACTCGGTTCCTGCCCCCTATGTGCCAAGACCAGCAAGACCGGAAAGGCTCGGCTGTTCAAAGCCATCTGGGCGGCCGACGAGGTGTCGGTGGACTACTGCGAACTGGAGCAAATCAACCTGGAAGGGGGTGATCGCACGCCCTCATTCATGGTGACGGCCAGCGCACGGCGGATCGCAGTGATCGACCAGGAGATCGAGTTGACCTTCGGTGAGGACAGCAGCTTCGGCTTCTTCCTGGACATGGGTGGTGATCGCCATTTCCTCGTCGTGAACCTGATCAAGCGCGAACCGTTGACGCCTGCAGATATTGAGCGGATGGAGCACGAGTGCGGCATCGCGGCGAATGCGCAAATGAACCCACCACTTTGAAACGAAGCCACTTCGGTGGTCACTGTCTTTCAACAACCCTTGCGGGTCCAGTCCTGAAAAGGCTTGGACCCGCTTCTTTTTCAAGGAGTGAATCCATGGACAACACAGGACTCTCGCCATGCTGAGGATCGAGGAACTGGCGCAGGCCACCATCGCCAGCTGGTGCACATCCGGCCTGGCCGAATGCGTCACGGAGCTCGGCCTTCATCTGCATGAGCTACGCGGCGACAGGATCGCCTTCTCGCAAGAAATCGAGCGTGCAAGAGCGATCTATGCACAGCCATCGGACAACGACATTGAAATCGATGATGAGCCTTTCGTGGCACCAGCATCGGGTGGCGTGTGGATTGCCGCATGGCTTTGGGTGCCCGAGGCTGCATCAGCGCAGGGAGGTGACGCGCATGGCTGATTCCAACGGGCTCTACCGCATCGAGGAGTTCCCAGAGATCTTCGTGGACGCGTGCCTGAGAGACAGCGAAGGCCAATTCATGTTCCTATCAATCTACGGCCGGGACGGCTCCATCATGCAGTTCATCGCAGCGATGGAGCTGGGTGACCAGGAGCGGGGCGTGCAACGCTTTCACCTGGTGAACGCCGCCGGCGAGCGACATCCGGTGGACGTGGGCGGCACCGACCGCCTCACCAAGCATGCCGGCAGGTTGCCCAGGCAGAACCTGTTCGGTCCGTTGAGCCAGATGTGGGTGTTCGACAAGCGTCTGCAGCAGCCTGACCGCGCCAATCGGATCGCCTGGGTGTTGCACCAGGAGGGCGGCGCAAAAGCGTCTTTCGACGGCGGTCCCGTGACCAACGTGACGCTGCAGGATCGTGTGTGGAAGACCATCGTCGGGCTATCTCCCGTCGCATTGCTGGACCACTGGCGGCAACCCTTGCTGACCTGGTGTGAAAACAAGCACGCCACGCAGGCCTTGGGTGACGCGATCTATCCCGCCATTGGCCCTGTACAGGCTGTTCGCGTGAGCCTGACGGATCACTTCGTCGGCTTCATCAAGGATGGCTTGAAGAACCGCACCTTGACTCTCTGATCCCGTGGCCATCCGGCCACTCACTTTGCAACCCGCGCGGGGAACTGGCCCCCCGCTGGTTCTCCGCATTTTTTCGTTCAAGGAGAACCTCTATGCAAACCGTCAATGCCTCTCTTGCAGAAATCCCTGCAGTTCCTTCCACTCCTGCAGCTGATGCTGCCCAACCCTTGACCCAGGACGGCTTCGACAACATGGCCCTGGCCAACTTCATCGAAGAGTTTGGCGACGGGCTGCTGGCCCAGGTGCGCTCACAGAACCCGCCGATCTACGATCCGGCACGAGATGAAGGGCAGGGTGCCTGGCAAGCCCGGCAAAGCATTCTTGACTCGCTCAAGCGCAAGCCCTTCAAGGCCCAGGCCGACGCGGTTCATGCCGCCGTCAAGCTCTTGGTCGATCACGATCAACCCGCTGCCGTCATCAATGCGGAAATGGGCACAGGAAAGACCATGATGGCCATCTGCGCGGCCGCGCTGCTGCAGCGCACACATCCGCGCACGCTGGTGATCTCGCCGCCGCACCTTGTGTACAAGTGGCGGCGCGAGATCCGCGAGACGGTGCCTGACGCCAAGGTGTGGGTGCTCAATGGTCCGGACACGCTGCGAAAGCTGCTGATGCTCCGCAAATCCCTGGGCCTCAAGACCAGCCAGCCTGAGTTCTTTGTGTTGGGCCGGGTGAGGATGCGCATGGGCTTCCATTGGAAACCTGCGTTCGTCACACGGCATCAGAAGGTGCATGACCAGGTACTCGTTGTAGCAGCGTGCCCCGATTGCCTCACGCCAATCACGCGCGACGACGGCGAAGGTCATCCGATGCCCATCTCTGCGGAACTGGCAATGGTCAGCCTGGGAGACCGGCGAGGCAAGTGCGATCACTGCGGAAGTTCACTGTGGACGCTGATGCGATCGGGTCGGCCGATCCAGTCGATGCACGACCTGGTGCTGGGCGCGCTCAAGCAGATGCCGACCATCGGAGAGAAAACCGCCCGCAAATTGCTGGGCATCTTTGGCGAAGACGCATTGGGCGCCATGTTGGGCGACAACGTGTACGAGTTCCTGAACCTCATGGACGGCAATGGCGAGCTGGTGTTCAGTGATCGGCAGGCCACGCGCATGGAGCGCTCGCTGGCCAACTTCGAGTTCAGCATCGGCGAGGGCGGGTATCAGGCCACCGAGTTCGTGAAGCGCTATCTGCCCCGCGGCTACTTTGGCTTGCTGGTCGTGGATGAGGGCCATGAGTACAAGAACGAGGGCTCTGCACAGGGCCAGGCCATGGGTGTGCTGGCCAGCCAGTGTCGAAAGACACTGCTGCTGACCGGCACGCTGATGGGCGGCTACGCTGACGACCTGTTCCACCTGCTGTGGCGCCTGAACCCGGCAAGTCTGATCGAGGACGGTTTCAAGCCATCCAAGAGCGGCTCGATGGGGCCCGCCGCCATGGGCTTCATGCGCGAGCACGGCATCTTGAAGGACGTGTACAAGGAGTCCAGTGGCACCTCCCACCGGACGGCCAAGGCCAAGCAGATGACGGTACGCACCAGCAAGGCGCCGGGCTTTGGCCCGGTCGGCATCATGCGGTACGTGCTGCCCGTCACGGTGTTCCTCAAGTTGCGAGACATCGGCCAGAAGGTGCTGCCTCCCTACCAGGAGCAGTTCATCGAGGTGCCGATGGGCGAAGTGCAGAAGGATGCTTATGAGCGTTTGACCAGGGTCTTGGTCAGTGCCCTCAAGCAGGCGCTGGCCATGAAGGACAGCACCTTGCTGGGCGTCGTGATGAACGTGCTGCTGGCCTGGCCAGACTGCTGTTTTCGCACGGAGACGGTCAAGCACCCGAGAACGCGCGCGACGCTGGCTGTTCAACCGGCGGTTTTTGCCGACAGCGAACTTGCTCCAAAAGAGTTGGAGTTGCTGAGGATCTGCCAGCAAGAGAAGGCACAGGGGCGCAGGGTGTTGGTTTATTCGGTGTATTCGGGCACCCGCGACACGACAGCGCGCTTGAAGACGCTGCTGGAAATGCATGGCTTCAAGGTGGGCGTGCTGCGCGCCAGCGTGGATGCCGCCCGCCGTGAGGACTGGGTGGCCGACCAGGTAGAGAAGGGCATCGACTTGCTCATCTGCAATCCCGAGTTGGTGAAAACTGGCTTGGACCTGCTGGAGTTCCCGACCATCGTGTTCATGCAGAGCGGCTACAACGTCTATACCGTCCAGCAGGCGGCCAGGCGCTCCTGGCGGATCGGGCAGAAGTTGGCGGTGACGGTGATCTTTTTGGGTTATGCCGGCAGCACCCAGATGGACTGCTTGCGGTTGATGGCCAAGAAGATAGCGGTGTCGCAATCGACGTCAGGCGACATGCCCGACTCAGGCCTGGACGTGCTCAACGATGCGGGAGACAGCATCGAGGTGGCCCTCGCCAAGAAACTGCTGGCCGATTGACGGGCCGGCTCCTGAAAGCCCTGTCCCGGTTTGCGGGGCAGGGCTTTTCTATTGGCGCGCTTGCCGAGTGGCGCCCAACTTTCCTTGATGTTGAGGAACGGCGCGGGATATGATCGAAAAAGAGCCCACGCGGTTCCCTCTCTGCATTTCGTCAACCCCATCGAATTACAGAGAGCTGCATGCAGGACATTACACGCGCCAAGACCCTTCACCAAGGGCAATCACCCAGGGCACGTCACGCTACCCAGAACGCGACGTTCTTGTGCTCATGTTGGGTCACCACTGTGGCATGCGCATCACCGAGATTTCGCGCCTGACCGTGGCCGATGTGATGCACGCCTCGGGCAAGCTGCGCAGCGAAATCAGCATGCGCGAGGCGATCACCAAGGGGTGTCGCCAGCGATGCGCATACCTTGCATCCAAACCCGCGATTCAGGCCCTGGACAGCTACTTGCAGTACCGGATCGAGCGCTGTATCGGTACCGTGCTCGGCCCAGGCCCATACAGGGGGCTGATACCACAGCAGCCGCTGATCTACAGCGGCCGGGGCGACGGCATGTCGCAGAACACCAAACGGCGAGTACTTGAGGCGGGAGAGCGCCGCGAGTACCGCGCTTGTGACTCATTGCAAGCCCATGTGACCAAGCTGTACCAGCGCGCTGGCATCAAGGGTGGTTCCAGCCATTCAGGACGCCGCACGTTCGCCAGCAAGGTGCTGGCTACCACGGGCGACATGGAGACCGTGGCACAGCTTCTTGGGCACACCAGTATCGATTGCTCGCAGCGCTACGTGGATGTTGACCAGGCCACGCTGCAGGCGATGTTTTCCGAGGCGGTTTGATTGCTCCGTTGATGCGCGATGCGCTACACACTACAATGTCGACAATGATCAAGAGCTTCAGGCACAAAGGGCTGCAGCGGTATTTTGAGACAGGGAGCAAGGCGGGCATTCAAGCTGCACACGCCCCTCGGCTGCGTTTGCAACTGGCGGCCCTCAACCAGGCAGCCAAGCCCGAAGATATGTCGGCTCCTGCTTGGGCGCTTCACCCATTGAAAGGTGGCCTAAAAGGGCATTGGGCCGTCACCGTGAATGGCAACTGGCGCATGGTTTTCACCTTCGACGGAACCGACGCTGTATTGGTGGACTACCTGGACTACCACTGAGAGAAAGACATGACCAAGATGCACAACCCTCCGCACCCCGGCGAAGTCCTGCGCGAATACCTTGGAGAGGTAACCGTAACGGACGCGGCCCAGCAGCTCGGCGTGAACCGCGTCACGCTGACACGCATCGTCTCCGGGCATTCGGGAATTTCCCCTGACATGGCTTTTCGCCTGGCAAGCGCGTTTGGAACGAGTCCTGAACTCTGGGCGGGCATGCAGATGCAGTACGACCTGTACCAGGCCAGCAAGGCGAAGCGTCCGCGCATTCATCGCATCACTGTGGTTCCTGCGTGATGGCCGCGAAGAAAAAGGCCCCCCAAGGTGATACGACGCGCACTGAGCGCGCGAAGGCGCACCTTGAGCGCCTGGCGGAAGCCAAGGGCAAGCGGTTGCTCGTGGACCTGGATGCCGAGGGCAGTGCTGCCCTGAACGAGCTGCTCGCGAGCGGGTACGGGGCCACAAACAAGGCCGTGGTGAATCTTGCACTGATCGCCGCCAACACGCGAGTAAAAAAAGACTTGACATCGTTTATATAAACGGCAATATGGAGACTTCACATCGCTGCGGAAGCCAGAAGCCATGAAGCCCACCACCTTGTCCAAGAGCGAATGCGTACGTCGTGCTCGCAATCTGAACCAGCAGGCGGTTTCTTACCGTATGGCCGGCAAGCTGGAGTGGGCTCGTGAACTGGATATGAAGCGCAAGCAGTACATGGCCGCAGCGCGTCTTTTTGCCTAACTGAGGTCTGGAGCTGCATATGAGTCAGATGAGCATTCGCCAAGCAGCACGCTGGGCTGAGCGCAACGGCAGTGTGTACCGCGTGCAGGACGGACAGCCCGACCACATGGCGGCCGCCGTGGACGTGAACACGAACAAGGTGCTGTGCATGGGCTTTGGCGACAAGGCCTATGACTTCAAGCGCGCTCACCCAGAGCAGGACATCCACGTGTACACGATGGATGAGGTGATCCAGGGCATGGACGAAGAGGAAGGCGAAGCCGCGTGCATCCCTGGTCCACGCGACGCTGGCGCCCCCTGGCACTGAACAAGGAAGGAATGCTGGAGACCGACATATGTCGCAACAACGTCAGCCAAAAGGCGGGCCAATGGATATCGAAAGTGCAAAAGCACTTTTTGGTGAGCGCTACAACCCCGACTTGAAGGCGTACACCCGTCAAATCCAGATCAGCCCGCAAAAGGTCGCGGCGCTCGGAAAGGCATACGCTGCCCTCTTTGAGATGGACCCACCGCTGGATATTCACGGTGGTGACGAGCAGCTTCAAAGGCTGTTCAATTGGTACGCCACCGAAGAGCAAGATGCGCTGTTCTTCAAGGTAGTGGAGTCCTTGGAACACCTTGATGAGTTTTTGGAGGGGAAGAGCGACTACCTTAACTACCTGAAGGTCACCAACCACGGTCCCGATGTCACCATGGAACTCGGCTGGCAGGACAAGCGTGTTGGACGCGTCGTGTGGGATCGTTGGACGCAACCCGTCGAAGACCCCGTGATGGCCTACGTTCTGGTGGCAGACCTGTTCGGCCTTGCCCTCTACGAATGCTCGCAGAAACCGAATGAACGAGCCGAGCCACCGATGTACCGCTACCACCCAGAGCGCTACAAGGCCACTCGCACCTATGCAGAGACGATTGGCAAGATGTTCCGG
This sequence comes from Acidovorax sp. KPB24-03, assembly GCF_057546605.1. NCBI lineage: Bacteria > Pseudomonadati > Pseudomonadota > Betaproteobacteria > Burkholderiales > Comamonadaceae > Acidovorax > Acidovorax sp. KPB24-03. Next base: position 29,359 of record NZ_BAAJYR010000006.1, read on the forward strand.
CAGAGGGTAGATCCTCACACTGGATTCATGACCATTGATCAGCTCAACGAATCAATGGGGCATGTCGTGCGGGAACTCAATGCCAAAGGTATGAACCACCCCCGGCGTCTGACCCTTGATGGCCCAGGGCCGACGCTAGTCATCGACGCTGAGCAGACTCTGTGCACCGCGTATGGTCGATTCGTGCAGGCCGGCAGACAGATCATGGACTTCCCGCAAAGCCTCATGGAGATGCTGTCGAAGACCGACATTGACGACATTCCGCTGAACACGATTCGAATGCCATACGCCTCTCAATATGTCCACTTCGGTCCGCAGGCTGAACTGGAGCTTGAGCCAGGTTGGCTGGTGGACGGCGCCTACGTCGAGCAGCGCGGTGAGGTGGGGGACCTGCGCATCACCATCACCGCCGTTCCAAAGGATCACGCGGATTCTGAAAAGTGGTACGTCCGCCCCGAACCGGAGTTCAGCCAGGACTTCGTGGGCGAGTTCCGAACCATGGACCTGGCCACTGCCATCGACACCGTACTCGCGACGCACCTCGCTGCATTCGGTAAGTCGAAGGGGAGAGCTGGAGGAAACATCACCCAGGAGATCCAAGCCCAGGCGGCTGCGAACGGGCACGAAGTCCCCAAGGACCTGGATCTGGTAGATATCGGCCCCAAGATGGCTAATGTCCGTGAAGAGATCACCCTGCAGCGGTTCCCTGCCTACAAGGCCGCTATCCAGTTGGTCGTAAACGCGCTCTGCTACGTCGCCGCCTACCCAGACGACATTGATACTGCTTGGCCTGCTGGCACGCCTGAGACCCTGTTGAAGAAGGCGGTCTCCGGGGTGGGGAAGGAACAAGCCCGTGCACGTTCCAAGCTATCCGCCTTGGGCTATGTTCCGGTCCACATTTGCGGCAAGCGCATCGCAGAACAGCGAGATCGCCTGAACATGGCCGCGACGACTGTTGGCGGAAAGGCGACACACTGGCGCAGGGGGCACTGGCGCAACCAGGTGCACGGGCAGGGGCGATCCTTGCGCAAGCTGATCTGGATGATGCCTATGCTGGTGGGCGCAAAGGAGAAAGAAGAGGCAGAGTTTGGGCACCTCTACCTCGTGTCCTAATTCATAGTCAATTGAAGAGAACTCTGAGAGGAAAGACGATGAAATTTACAGACGAGAAGATTCTGGAGACTCACGCAAGGATTGCAAGTGAGATGGCAGAAGACCCATTCTTGGCGGTTTGCGATGACTTACTCGGATATACCCCGATGGGTGTCATCCTTCACGACGACTCTGAGTACAGGGCTTTCGAAGCTCGCTACCAGCAACTGATCACTCCCGCCGTAACCGCCGCAGTGGGAATCCCGCGCGCTTTGAAAGCTGCACGTATTGCGCTGGAACACGAAGGGATTGCGACGGAGGCGGCCAAGGATCGGCCGCTAGACCAGTGGTTCCGACTTCAAGATATCGTGAGCGTGCTGCAAGGCCTGGCGATGCTCATAGAGAAGCCTGGTCAGGGCAGCAGCTCTAACCAAGGCTAGGAAAGACTATGGGACAAGCGAAGCGGAGAGGAACACCGGAACAGCGCGTTGCAGAGGCGATTGAGCGCGCACGGGGCCTGTTCCCGGATTCTGTGAAGTGCAACAACTGTCAGGCCGATCTAACGGACATTCAGGCTATGGATGTACGTGGTTTGGAGGGCATGCGGCTGGCGGGAGCTGCGCACTGTGGTGCCTGCCAACACGAGACCTGGGTTCTCGATGGGGACGCCACCGGATTGCAGTTGTTCCAGAGGTTCCTGGCAGAGCAACATGGAGAAGAAGCTGTGTCGACGGGCCTCGCTCGGCGGCCAGGGCATTGAGTATTCAAGGAAAGCACGGAATGACGCTCGAATTGGACTTGCTGAGATCTGCCTGGCGCCAAGTGGCCCGATACACGGTCTACCGCAGCGAGGGTTTAGGCAGCAAGCGCCATTCAGCCAATCTGCCGTTGCACTTCAATCTGACTTGGGATGAGGCACAGCACAAGGTCGCGGAAGCTGAAGCTCTTCTCCTTCTTGAACCCGGCTATCGACCAGACGTAATGTGTCGCCCTGTTGTCGGCATTGAACTGGAGCAGCCAGAGAAAACGCGAATCGCATACCGAACGCGGATCAACTGAAGGAAAGCGGGAAGCAAGCAATGATCTACATCATGCTGGCTGCGCTAGTGCTGGCTCTCATCGTCTCGATCAGGTTGAACTACTTGCTGTGGCAGAAGACTGAGCAGCAGCCTAACTTGATCGGGCTGGCCGTGTACCTCGAATGGCGGGCGCGTGGAGCACACAACCTCCAGCGGGACACGCTTGACCGCATCGCTGACATCCTGAAGTGTGGAACAGGGCCTATTGACATCGCCCAAGGGCTGAGATCCTGCAGGTAGTAGGTGAAACTCAATCACGTGGCCTGTCGACCGCTTCCTCCCAAAATGGTTCTGACCCCGATGTCGCAATGGAGAGTATCGGCACATGCTCACCATCTTCACCATTGCTGAAACGTAGTGGTTCCTCGGGGCTCCGAGGCGGCCCTTCGCCTTGTTGACCTCCTGGCGTGTCCTCACCTTGTTTGATGCGCCTTCGCAAATTCCTGTCTAGAGCGTGTAAATCGGCAATGAAGGGCGATTTGTTGGCTGCAAGGTGGAAGAAGTGCGGCTCGTGCTCGAAATTCGGTAGACCGCCGTCATCAAGGTCAGCTACATACTCGCCCACCTCCCGCATCACCGCAATTTTCAGCATGGGTTGAATGGCCATGAATGCGTTGATTGTGGCGGAACGACTGGTCGGTTGCGTGATGTTGGTGCGCCTGGAGTGGAAGGTGTAGTCGGCCTTTGCCGCTTCACCCAACATGGTGTTGATGAACCGTGACCAGTGGTCGTTGCTTGACACCCTAAGGCCAGATACAAATAACTCGCCAATCTTCCCCATGAAAAACTCCCCGAGGGTCACGGCGAAATCTTCTGGGCACACGACCTCCTGTAGCGCAGCCCCCGGCAGCACAGGTCCATTCGCCCATGTTGTCTTGGAGGGCGGTGGTTGCCCTGCACCGAGAGGAGAGTAGTTGGAGCCCGAGAACAGAGACGTCTCCTGGCCGATGCCATTTGGAGGGGAGAACGTGTGTGCCTGGCCTTCGAATACGGCCAGATACTGGCCGAACCTGCCGCCTGGATTGCTCTGGTTGAAGTCCCAAGGGGATGGCGCTGGCGTCGGGAGTGGCGCAGCTGCATCAGGCGTTGCGCGTAAGCGTGTCTCACCATGAAACGGTGGCCAGTTTCGGTACAGGGCGTACTGGATTATGTCTTTGGGCTTCGTGAAAGTCCCACTGCTGGCGTTCACATTTTTTTTTGGCTTGAAAGAGCAGCGCCTTTCCCTGAGCGCTGCCGTTACTGGTATTGAAATGCTGCCGTATCAGGAGCAGATCCCCAATCTCCACTGGTGTCATCCCCGCAGGTCTCACCTGAGGCGTTTTGTGCGTGAAGATACTGTCGATCCGAGCGTTGGCGCTCGTGCCCAGAGCGACCTGGAAGACGGTCTGTAATCCATTTTGGATTTGGGGATCGAGGAATGCCGAGACCAAACCTGGCTCGTCCGGTTTTTTACCAGCGATCCCCGCACCTTGCCAGGCAATAGCATGCGAGAGGTTGAGTAATTTTCGAAGATCGTCTGTCAGTGCCAAGGCAGTTTCTCCCTATGGCGGCAATTGGGCCGCGTCTATGATCTTAGATTGCCTGCAGCGATCGAGGGCGCTGTAGGCGTGCAGTACGCGCGCTCAAAGGTGCAACCCAGGGCATATAGGAAAGAAGTCGATGAAGCCTATTTTCTGGTGCTTAGTGTGGGGTCACAAATGGGTTGAATCCGGTCGCACGGAGTTTCGAGACGGCGTTGATGTCAGCGAAAAGTGCGTCCGCTGCGAGGCAGAGGCCAATTTGAACACGACCCAAGGAATAGGCGAGCCAGAGTCCACCCGCCCCACTTGGGACGAAGTGATGAATGCTCATCGCAGACGCAGAACGTGAGCAACGCCTGAAGCGCAGCGCTGCCAAGACTGTCAGGCGAAAATGATCAAGCTGGTGGATAGCAAAACCAAGTAGAGGAAAGCCATGTGCACCACACTGCAGATCGTGAAGATCAACCCGGTCAGATCTGGCATTGCAAGAGATAGCCAGAAGCCTTACGAGTGGCACACTGCAGACTGTTTTTTGCTTGATGACGCCGGCAACGTTTCCACTGTGGGCGAACTGAATTTTCCGAAGGAACTTAGGGAGAGACTTGGTGGTGTGCCGCCAGTTGGAACCTACAAGGCGATCATCTCGTTTGTGGCCTTGACTGGACACCAAGTAGGGGAGATCGGGCCTCAAATCGTCGACCTAGTGCCTGCATCAAACTAAGGGAAAAAAGAATGGCAAAAATTGAACGTCACATTGAAGCGCTTTCGCCAGAATGTGAGGCCATCCTTGCGCAGCGAGGGATGCACTCTCTCGCAGATCACAAGGACGAAACCGATCCTGCGGATATTTACTCGAATGATGGTGATTTGGTGCTGTCTCAAGTGCCGCGAGACATTCCTCCCTACTACCTGACGCGACTTGTCGAGGCTTGGCAGCAGTCTGACGGGCCCCGAGACGGCCATCAACTCAAAACACGAGCGCATGTCGATTCCGAGATCGAGGCCTTTCGCACACGTCTAAAAGCGATTCGTGACCACTATGGGGCACAAGAGGGAGCGGCTGCTTGGGTTGAGATTGAAGACAAAGCCCGGCGTGCCTTTGTCAGGCTTGGGAGGGCTCGCGACGCACTTGACGATCTCAGCGATGAGGTTGCCGGGGTGGAAAAACGGGTACGCCAAATGGTTGTCATCGAGCGGGAACACAACGTGCAGCGCGGGCGATCCGGTCAATCCGAGGTGTCCTTCTGCCACGATCTTCTCGAAGAATTGTCTAGCTCTGCACTCAGGAAGTTGAGTTGAAGGAAAGAGCCTGGAGGCATTTGATGATGAATGAAGATCGATGGACAATGGTGCTAGGGCTATGTTTTGTCATCGGAGTCGCGATGTTTCTATGGCGCGTTTGGCGCGTGGCCACCAATCCCCGAATTGCCTATCTTCTCGGTCGCAAAGCGCGCGGCGTTGGCCGAACCGCAGGTCGCGTCACAGTGGGCGCAGTGCATACGGTGGGACGAGCTACAGGTAGGGTTGAGAAAGTAGTGGACGTTTTGGGGCGGTCATTTCATGAGGGGCGGAGCGCAACCAACTGCAATGGAGGCATCCGTGATGAAGGCCATCATTCTCATCAGGATCCAAGCAAACGTTCTGAATGAACGGTATTCTGATGTCATCTCAATCCCCAGCAGTAATGGTCGGTCAATGGATCACTATTGGTAGCTCGATCCCTGGATACGTCTTTCAAGTCAACGGTGATGGTTCGTTAGAAGTCGGCTATTACCAGAACCGATCCAAGGCAATCAAAGAGACTGTGGTGTGGAGGGAAGCCAGCTGGACGTTCAAATTCCAAGGGCCAAACGGGTCATACCTTCGTGGCGCCTAGGAGGAACTAGTGAAACGCGGGCCGCACGGTTTTTTAATGATCATCAAGGAAAGCAATGAGCCTTGCAGGACGGCATTTTCGGGAGCGCAGTAATGAGCAGTTCCAGAGATTAGCTGGACTAATTCGCACAGATGCCATTCGCACTAGCGCAGAGCTTGAGGCTGCCATCGCTAAGCAAGGCTGGTCGATTATTCGCTCTGGTGAAGATTTTTTCACGATCAAAACGCCAACGAGCCGCTTTCGCTTCCGTTTTGATTTGGGAGAGGCGACCGTACTAGGCTGGATATACGCTCTAGTAGCGATTGCTCCATCTCAGGAAAGAGCCTGTTATATAGGATGCACTACCAACTTTTCTGCTCGAATGGAGGAGCATTACTTGTTGTCACAGCGCACCCGATCCGCAGGACGCACATCGTCTGAACTATTTGCATGGGCGCGGTCCCGACGCGTTGAAGTGTATGTTGCTGTTTTAGAAAAGGTGCTGGGCAGATCGAGAATGTATGCACAAGAGCGCGCATGGACAGATTCTGCCAGGGGCGCCGGCTGGTTGCTGCCTGGAGAGGGGCGTTGGGCTTCGCGCGCTGCCAGGCAGATTGCATCAACTGCTGATGCACAGTGGAAGGTTCGGCAATTTGATGGCTATCAGTTGAGTAATGCGCGTCTATTAAAGAAAATTCAATCGCCAGAATTCTTGCCAGACGATCTTTTGGGAGGTAAAGAAATTACTGCTTCCAAATCACAGGAAATTTTCGAGAAACTCGCTGGAGGCGTCAGTCTGAAAAGTCCGGGAATACTTTCTGCCGATGCACCAAGCGCGCGGCCACACATGAACGGTCAACGCTGGTCCAAGGATGAGGATCAGCGTTTGCTGTGCGCATTCGATGCAGGGGCGACGCTCTATGAATTGGCGAATCTCCACGCGCGCAACCTAGGAGGAATTGAATCACGTCTTGTGCGCCATGGAAAGTTGCAAGCGAGTGCCATTGCATCGAAGAAATAGTCAAGGGAACCGCGATGAAATCTCCTATCCACACAGCCATCTCAGAAAAAACGCTCTGTCGATTGGCTGCCAGTCTGCTGATTGCAGCAGTGGCTTGCGCCATCGTGCAGCCCGTGGCCGCTCAGGCTCCGCAGAACACATGGACGCTGGCCTCGGGCTACCCAAAGGAGCTTTTTCATGGCGTTAACCTGCGCCAATTCGCGCAGAACGTGAATGACCGGACCAAGGGCGGCCTGGTCATCGAGGTGCGCACCGACGGGATTGCCGCCAGTCCATCCGAGATCGTGGGCAAAGTCCGCTCCGGAGATCTGGCTGCGGGAGAGGTCCTTCTCAGTTCCATGGCCAGCGACACCCGGATCGCCGGCGCGGACGCCATCCCCTTCATCGCCCAGAGCTACGACGATGCTTTACGGCTGTGGAATGCTCAGCGCCCAATCCTGCAGGAGACTCTGGACAAGCAGGGCCTGGTGATCCTTTACGCCGTGCCCTGGCCGGCCCAGGGCTTGTTCACCACCCGCCCAGTGCGAAGCATCGCTGATCTGCGCGGGTCGAAGATGCGCACCTACAACCCCAGCACGGTGCGCCTGGCCCAACTCATGGACGCTACGCCCGTCGACGTGCCTACGCAGGCCATCGGCGCGGCCTTCAAGGACCAGCGGCTAGACGCTATGTTCACATCGCCCGCGACCGGCGTGGACTCCAAATTGTGGGAGGGGCCGGCGAAGTATTTCTACAACGCCCGAGGCTGGTACCCGAAGAACATCGTGATCGCCAATAAGGCCAAGTGGGCCGCACTTTCCGAGGCCAACCGCAAGACTGTGATGGCGGCGGCAGATGAAGCGCAAAAGCGCGGCTGGATGGCCAGCGAAGCGGTATCCACGGTCTCGATGGCGGAGTTGACGAGCAAGGGCATCAAGGTGGACACGCCCGAGCCCGAGCTGCGCAACGAGCTGCGGCGCATCGGGGAGAAGTTTTCGCTCGAGTACCTTCGAGAGACCGGCGCCGAGGGCAACCGGATGCTAATCCCGTATTTCGCAAACGGAAGCACGACAACTCCCAAATAGGCGAGAGGTCCGATAAGGAATTCACCCAGATGCCGCAAGCATCTGGGGCGGGCTCGCTGAGAGTAGGCGACCAGCATCGTAATGCCGGCAAAGGTTGTCCACCAATGCTTGTGCATACACGGGCAGAGTTGCCCTATCACGCATCAGCAGGTGGCGTTCACGCACGCTCCACTCGTCTCGCAATTCCACCATCGCCAGTGGCATAGCCAACTGATTGCGGATGACAGCCGACTCGGGCAGCACCCCAATGCCCACATTGCTGCTGATCATGCGGCACATCGCTTCGAAACTCCGCAACCGAATTCGGGGTTTCTGACGATGCCCCAATTGCTGGGTGATCTGATCCAGAAATGCCTGCAGCGTGCTGCCTTCCGGCATCCCCACCACGTCTTCCTCTAGCGTTTCAGCGAAGTTCACGGAGCGTCGCCGTGCGAACCGGTGGCTGGGAGAGGTGACCAGAACCAGCCGGTCGGTGCTGAAATGGATAGAGACCAGTCCCAAGGTATCAATGGAACCAGCAATGATGCCCAAATCCGCACGACCTTCCAAAACACCCCGCGGAATCATCGCATTGGGCCGCTCTTCCAACTCAACGTTGACATGTGGATGATCTGAGAGGAAATCTGCCAATATTTCCGGTAAGAAATCAGTGACGGCAGTGGTGTTGGCCAACAACCGCAAATGGCCGCGCAATCCACCGCCATATTCCCCCATTTCTGCATTTAGAAGATCTGCCTGCTGCAGCATCAAGCGCGCGTGATGCACGAATGCCTCGCCCGCCGGCAGCAGCCGAACTCCCCTCGCTTCGCGTGCCAATAACAAGACGCCGGCCTGCATTTCAAGCGCCTTGATGCGCGTGCTTGCAGCCGCGAGCGACAGATTGTGTTTAGCCGCGGCTCGGGTCAAGTTGCACATCTCTGCCACGCACACATACAGACGCAAATCAGTCAGATCGAACTGCATGTAATAAAACGTATTTCGAGCATTAATGAAAAACGAAGCCTCGCTTCTGAAATAGCCAATTGTGTAGGGCGCGAATCTCTGCAGAATCCACCCCCAGCCCGAATCGTAAGCCGGGTAATAAAGGGAGTAGAAGTATGAGATTGAAAATTTTTGCAGCAACGCTGCTGATGGGGACGTTGGGCCTCGGTACCACGCTCGCACAGGCCCAGGTGGCGTATCCCACGCGCCCGCTCACGCTGGTAGTGCCGCAAACGGTAGGCGGCACCAACGACATCGTTGGCCGGGTGGTCGCCCACAAACTGGGGGAGGTGCTGGGCTCCGGCGCCATCGTCGACAACCGGCCTGGCGCTGGCGGCAACATCGGAACCCAATACGTGGCGCGAGGCCCGAAGGACGGATACACGCTGCTTGTCACGATCAGCAGCAGCCAGGCGATCAACCCTGCGCTTTATCGCAATCCAGGATTCGATCCGGTGAAGGATTTTGTGCCCGTGGCCATGATTGGCAGCGTGCCCAACGTGCTGCTGGTCAATCCATCATTCGCTGCCAAGACCTTCGGCGACTTCCTGTCCCTTGCACGGCGCAAGGACGTCCAGTACCAATACGCCTCGGCCGGCAATGGCACGCTCAATCACTTGCTGGGCGAGATGCTGAACGAGATGGCAGGAGTTTCGCTGCAACATGTCCCCTACAAAGGCATTGCACCAGCGCTGAACGACGTATTGGGAGGACAGCTGCCCATCGTGTTCGCCAGCTTGCCATCATCACTGGCACACATCAAGGCAGGCCGGCTGCGCGCCTTGGCTGTGAGCGGCGCCAAGCGCACGCCTGTACTGCCCGACGTGCCGGCGATTGCCGAAGCGGTGCCAGGCTACGAAGGTACGCTGTGGATCGGCTTGTTTGCTCCGGCTGGGGTAGCACCAGCGGTGGTGCGCACACTGCAGGATGGCATGCGAAAAACCATGGCAGCGCAGGATCTGCGCGAGAAGCTGGACCAGCAGGGCGTGGAGATCGCCGCACCAACATCTCCCGATCAGTTTGCGGCCCAGCTGCGCAGCGACCTGTCGAAGTGGGAAAAGACCGTCAGAGCTTCGCGCGCAGAAGTAGACTGAGGAGGCGCGCGATGACCCGACCTCTCGAAGGCATTACCGTTGTCTCTCTGGAGCATGCGATCGCAGCGCCTTTTTGTACTCGTCAGCTGGCGGACTTGGGCGCGCGCATCATCAAAGTTGAGCGCCCAGAGTCTGGAGATTTCGCGCGCGAGTACGACCAGCGGGTGAGGGGCATGTCATCGCACTTCGTCTGGACAAACCGATCGAAGAAGAGCCTGACGCTGGATCTGAAGCAGCCACGGGCGCTGGACGTGCTCAGGCGACTGATCGAGAAGGCGGACGTGTTCGTGCAGAACCTTGCGCCCGGCGCCACGGCCCGCATGGGCTTGGATTACGCCAGCGTCTCCCACACCAATCCCCACCTGGTGGTCTGCGATATCTCCGGATACGGTGACGACGGGCCATACCGGGACAAGAAGGCCTATGACTTGCTGATTCAGAGCGAAGCGGGCCTGCTTTCGATAACGGGCACCGAAGAGTCGCCTTGCAAGTCCGGCAACTCGATTGCCGACATCGCTGCAGGCATGTATGCATATGCCAACATCCTTGCGGCGCTGCTACGGCGCGAGAAGACAGGGGAGGGTGCCCATATCGACGTCTCCATGCTCGAGTCTCTCGTGGAGTGGATGGGCTTTCCGATGTACTACGCCTTCGAGGGAGCGGCGCCCCCGGAGCGCAGCGCCGCTTCCCACGCAACGATCTACCCCTACGGACCATTTGCCGCCGGCGATGGTGGCAAGGTCATGCTGGGCGTGCAAAACGAGCGGGAATGGCAAAGTTTCTGCACCGTTGTCTTGCGTGAACCCGCGCTCGCTCAGGCGCCACGTTTCGCCAACAGCACGCAACGCAATGCGCACCGGGATGAGCTTCGGCAGCTGATTCTGAATGTCTTCGAGAAGTTGACCACTGACGAAGTGGTGGCGCGACTAGAAAAAGCGCAAATTGCCAATGCCAGCATGAACGACATGGCACAACTGTGGGCCCATCCTCAGTTGCAAGCGCGAAAGCGGTGGCGCGAAGTTCTATCACCGGTAGGGCTGCTGCCATCACTGCTGCCTCCAGGACGCAGCAACCGCTGGGAAGCCTGCATGGAACCGATCCCAGCGGTAGGCCAGCACACCGACGCATTGCTGCGTGAAGTAGGTCTTTCAGACCAATCTATCAAAGACCTGCGCGCCCACGGCGCGATTTAGGGACCCCCATGGATTTGAAGAATCATGCCGGATGTGCCGGCGGATGGAGTGCGCGCGCTCGTCTCTGCGTCTTCGGACGCTTGGCGGATGCGCCGGTACCGCCCCCCGCTCGACGCATGCTTGATCGTCTTGGGATAGGTGATCCGTCGTGACGGGGCCGAAGCTGTTCGTGGAAGAGCGCTTCAAGGAATATCTGAAGCACGAATGCGGGTATGCGCGAAGTACCTTGCAGGTGGCCCACTATGCACTCATCGAATGGCAGCGATGGCTGCGGGAACGCTTCGGAATCACGCGGCTGGATGTCTCGGCCTTGCATCTTCGGCACTGGATGAGCGAGCAGTCGCGCAGGCACGCCCAAACCACGGTGGACAAGAAGACCTGGGTGCTTCGCACGTTCTACGCCTGGCTGGCAGGCGAGAGCATGATGGAGTGCGACCCCTGGCAATACATCGCGCCACCGCGGCGCCAGCCTTATCAGCACGGCCTGGGGTATGTCCCCTGCGAACGCACGGTGCGCCGGCTTCTGGAGCAACCCGACACCCAGTTTGCCCTGGGCATGCGCGATCGGGCGATCCTGGAACTGCTGTATGCATCCGGCCTGCGTGCCGCGGAGTTGCTGAGCCTTAGGCCGCACCAACTTTGCCTGCGCACCCGTGCGGCCCAGGTGATGGGCAAAGGGGGCAAGGAGCGGATCGTGATGTTCGGGGAATACTCCGCACAGTGGCTGGAGCGCTACCTGTGCGAAGCGCGCCCCGCGCTATTACAGGCCTGCCAGCGCCCAGTCCCGGCCCTCTTCGTCCATGCGACGGCCTCCGGCGTCCTGAACTACAGCGCCCTGCAGCGCACGATCCGCCGGCATGCCGACGCCGCAGGCCTGCCGATGGTGACGGCCCACACGCTGCGGCATGCCTTCGCCACGCACCTGTACCAGGCCGGGGCGAATCTGCGCGTGATCCAGATGTTGCTCGGGCACGCATGCCTGCAAACCACGACCATCTATGCCAGGACGTCGATGGGCTACCTGCGGGGCGTCATCGAGCGGCACCATCCCCGCGGAATCCTCTACGAACGGCAACCGCTTGGCAGGGCCGCATCACCTATGTCGGGTCAAGATGCCGAGCGCCAACGCCGTGATCGAGCAGCCGATCAGCCAGTAAAACCATGTGAACAGCTGCTCCGCCACCATGAGCACAGCGCACGCAAATCCAGCGGCCGCCGCCAAGGCCCCAACGAACGATAACTTCTGAGCGAACCATAGAAGTGCGCCAAGGATCGCGCGTGCGGAGCCGCGACACCTTGCACGGCGCTGTCGATGATTTCGTCGGCCACTTTTTTCTCCATCGCATGATCTCCTGAATCAAAAAATCGTCATCACGGCGAAGACGATCATCACGATGACGCAGCCTTTTTGCATGTACTCCATCATCGTGGCCTTGTCGATGACGCCGCGGGCGTATTGCTGCCACACGCCCACCATGGCGCTGGAGACGACCAACAGCGTGATGGCCACCAGCAGCATCTGGATGATGGAGCGCATGCGTGCCATGGACACGCCCGAGCCCTGCTCGAAGCCGATGCGCAGCGCCTCGGTGACTGGCACACACTGGCCATCGGAGGCGCGGATGCAGCTGTTGTTGAACGCGATGCCGCTACCGCCACCCGAAATCGGTGTGGAGGGCGATGTCGTGCCGGGCGTTGTGGGCGAGGGCGCATTGCCGGCGATGCGATCGGCCATGCCGCAGATGGTCGTCCCGTTGGAGTCGGCAAAGCCCGAGCAGCGCCCCGAGGCGATCATGCGCTGGCAGTTGCCGATGCCCAGTTGCACGCAGGCCAGGATCATGTTCGCGTCCACGCGGCGCCCATCGAACGTGCCCAGCGCCGCCAGGGCCTGAGCCGGGGTGGCCTGCAGCGCCTGCGACATGACTCGCGACCAGGCATCGACCTGGCGCTGCAGGCTCCATGTTCTGAACTCCGCGGGCGTCACGTCAGTTGCCTGCCGGATGTTCTCGTTGTTCATCTGCAGCACGCCGTAGCAGCATGAACCGTTATAGACCGAGAGGTAGCCACCGCTCTCGACGTTGATAGCCAGATTGCCCACGGCGTTCGCATTCGCGCGCAGCCATTGGCTGGCATTAGGGGACTTGGCGATCGCTTGAGACACCTGATCGGCGGTCACGCGGTCGTTGGTCACCAGGCGTTGCTGAGCCGAAGCAGGCATATGCGTGGCGAGCAGCGCCAGCCAGCCCAACAGGAGCGCCGAGCAAAGCGCGAAGAAGGTGCGTTGCATGGTTTGCTACCACCGTCATCCGAGGTGCAACGCACGATCACATTCAGGCACACGCTTGCCGTACTGGATCACCCGAAAGTAGGCGCTACCGGTCTTGTCGTCGAACGCGAATTCCGTGTGATTCTGCGCGAGCGGCGTATTTTCGTCGTCTATGGACAGGTGGCAGTAATTCGGAAAATCCTTTTGCTTCCTGCGTCCTGTGGATTTATCTTCCACGATAACGCGCATGGGGCAAATGCTGTACATCGGTGGTACATAGCCTTTTTGTGCAAATGGCCCGTTTGGAGGTGGCTCGCATTTGGACTCGAAGGCACTGAACGTGGTGAAAATATACCTGTTCTCCTTATTCTCATGCGTCTGATAGAGGATGAAGCTGCCCAGCCTGCTGCCGTCGTTTCGACTGAGGTTCAACGGAGTGGAATCGATGTTCTCTTTCCAGATCGGCTCAAGAAGCCTTTTTTCCTCTGGATTACCACTGATGTATTGCCGTGAATTGAAGGTCACCAGGGGCATCAATTTCCACTTCAACTCGGCGGGAAACTTGATATTCCCTCGTTCCTGCGCGCCCGCGGCGCCGGCGGCGATGCACAGCGCGGTGGCCACCAGGCCCACCGCGATCGCGCTCTTCTTGTTCGATACCTTCATGGTGCCTTCCCTTTGATTGTGTTGATTCATTTGATGCTCACGCTCGCGTCCAGCTCGGCGATGAACTGCTCGGGCGGCGTGGCGCCCACCAATCGCTTGCCATTGCCCAGGATCACGGTGGGCGTGTTCTGAATGCGGTGCCGCTCGCCGAACTTCAGGATCTCGACCAAGCCGCTGGTGTCGCAGTCCTCCCGGCCCTGTAGTCGCCGGCCCGCCATGACCTGCTGCCAGGCCTCGGCACGGTTGGGTGAACACCAGGCAGCGCGCGCGAACTGCGCTGACTCCGGGCTGATGACGGGAAACATGAACCGATAGACGGTCACGTCATCGAGTTGGTCCACGAACTTGGTGAAGACCCGGCAGATTGGGCACTGCGGGTCTTCGAACACGGCCACTTGCCGTTTGCCGTTGCCATGCACCTCCTTGATCGCGTGCTTGAGCGGGAGGCTTGCGAAGGGAACGCTGTTGAGCTTTTCAAGCTGCGGCGCGGTGAGGTCCTGCTGCGTCTTCATGTCCACCATGGCCCCACCCACGAAGCCGAAGCGGCCGGAGGCGTCGGTGTAGAAGATCTCGCCTTCAGAGACGACCTGGTAGATGCCAGGAATGGGGGAGGCTGTGATCTGCTCCACCCGGACCTTGCCCGCCGTGTTCTGCTCGATCGTGGCCTTGAGACTGGGCGGGACCGGCTGTGCGTCCACCGCCATGGACAGGCTGGCCAGCACGGTTGCGCGCAGGAGCAGGGCGCGCAACCGCGGCCGATAAATTTGGTACATCGATGATTTCCTCAACTCGTTTTGGGATGGGTCAGCAGGAGTGCCACGCTACCGGCCAGCGAGCCCAGTGCGCCGATGCGGACCAGGCCATGGAACGACGATGCGTCTCCCCAGAGCAGGCCGATGCCGGCGCCGGCCAGTACGGCAGTGGCGATCACGAGAGCACGCAACAAAGCGGTCTTTTGCTCGGCGATGATTTTTCGCCGAATGACTTCAAAGGATTGCATTGATTCCCTCATAGATTTTTTAATAATCGAATGCGCGAACGCCTTTGGCCGCGCGGCAGTCTTCCACGGCATCGCGTATTGTTTTCGAGACACCGGCCGCATTCGGCACAGCGTCGATTATCAAGGTGGGGTTGGTACTGTCCGTGGTGAGCAAGATGATTTGCCCACGGCCGAAAACGGTTTGCAACAAATTGCCCGAGACGGACAAGTCCTTGACCCGGTAGAGTTCGAGCGCTTCGATTTTCTTGACGATTTTTCCCGAGTGTTCCAGCAGCCGCTGGTCGGTCAGCACGTAATGGTGATTCGCGGTTCGCAAATACCGATACAGTGCCCAGCCGACCGGCAGGACCAGCCAGAAAAAGAGCAGCGCAAACACGAAGACACCGCAATTGCAGACCTGGCCCTGGCCAGCGGACCAGAGCACGCGAGTTTCGACCTTGTGGGTAGCGGAGATGCCGGTTTGGTTAGCCAGGCGAGCGGCATCGGAAGCATGGTTCTTGGACATCGGCAGCAATGTAGGTGCGCGCGGTCCAGACGTCAGCCGGAAACCATCCGGCACGTGGCGCACGGTTTCGGCTTGACAGCCACCGGTTCTCATGGCAATCGAAAAAACAATGACTGGGAGGTCATATGGCGAACGCTTACGAAGGCGACGACGGCAGATGGATGATCCTTGGCATGGCAGTCATCGCGTCCATCGCAGGGGCGACGGGTCTGGACCTAGCTACCGCAGTGAGGGTGACGGGCTATACGTTCGCGGTGACGTTGTGTGCCGGCTTCTTCATCTTTCTGTTCGACAGAGATTCCGTCTTCGGCATCCGAAACACCTGGCCGCTGTTCCTGGGCCTGATGGCGTGTGCATGGTTTCCGGCGATCGACCATTGGGCCTACGGCAACAGTCCCGACTCCACGCACCGGGAGTTGTTCAGCCTGTGGTGGGCCGAGTGGTACACGAAGCTGGGCGCGTTTGCGCTGCTGTGCCTGTCCGGCCACGCGGTGAACCGGCTCGTGCGCGGTTGATCGATCGGGAGCAAAAACATGAAAAGCCTTCCCGAACAAGCCCTCGATGCGCGTTGCGTATTGGCCAACGCGCGCGTCATGCAGTCTTTCGATCCCGACCAAGGAAATGCGCAGGAGAGTCGCGCTTGGTGGATGGCATATGCCCTGGGGTTGCGGCACTCGGCTGCAGAAGCTCCACCGGTGTTTTTCTCGGACGAAGCCACGCTGATGCTGGGCTGGAGGCAAGGGCAGTTCGATGCCGATCACACGCCACCCATCGTCCTGGAGACCGAGAGCCTGGCTGCCGAGTGCAGCTAACTGCAGGGGAGGTAGATTCCCTGACTGCAGGGCCCAGCCGAGGCCTGTCCGGTCACGCGGTGAATCGGCTCGTGCGCGGTTGATCGCACCCCCGAGTCCGCCTGGATTCGGAGCGCACGCGGACTGCTTGATTGGCCGCCACCTGGCGCAAAAAAGATTTCAAACAGGGAGGTACCGTGAGTAATTTTCTTTCTCGGTGGCTTGTACAGCGTCGGCTTGCACATGTCCCCAAGATCACCGTGGACGTCACGCGCTATTACTACATGACGTTCACATCACCCAATCCGGACGTAAACGTGATCATCAAAAACGAGGCAGATATCGAAGTGGGAAGGGCTTGCTACGCCGTGTCTCCACTGAATGATCGGGTCTATATCTATGAAGTGGAGATACTCGACGTACATCGGCGTAAAGGCTATGGAACCGCCTTGCTGCTATTTCTAGCCCAGACCTACGACCTACCAATCACTATTATTCAGGAGCTTTACAGCGCGTGCAGCTTTTGGCGATTTGCCAGGGGATTGGGCAGTGCCGGGATCAAGTTGACCGAGCAACTCTCTGTGTCGGGGATGGCGTGCGAAGCGGAGCGGTGGGCCCATTTAAAGCCAGAGGCAAAAAAAATTGCAGGACGCGATATTTCATCGTGTTGCTGTGGGCAAACAGTCTTGGAGCGAGGCGAAGAGCTATGGCCTGGAGGTCTGATTTTTCGTTCATCCACCTCTTTTCCACCGTTGGCTTGATATGAAGAAGATACTTGATTTGATAGGGGTTGTGCTGCTTCTGTATGGGGTCGTCTTTTTCCTGACCAGAACGACGAGGCACGTCAGACGCATCAAAAAAGACACCTTGACATTCACCCAATACGTGAAAAACCATCCGGAAGCACAAACTCCCAGAGGTATCAAGTGCGTTCGCTGCAATTCGCGCAGCATCAAGAATTGGGGTGTGACTGGCGCGACTGACCACCGAAGAGTTTTTATTTGCAATCACTGCAATACCCGGCTGTACCGCAGCGATGGTTGGTGAAAGAGAAACTCACCCCTGCATCTCGAAATCTTTCCGGCAACTCCCACAAATCAGCATCAACCCAGGCTTGCCCCACACCTGTTTCTCGCACGGGCATACGTACTTGGCACGGTTCGATTTGTTCGCCGCAGGCTTGGGGTTCTCCTCACCGTCTTGGCCTGCAATGGCCGCTGGATCGACCAGGCTGGACATCACAGCGATGGACTGCGCCGGCACGCTGCCGCCGCCCACCGATGCGGCCAGATGCATGCCCATGCTGCCCTGGCCAGCGCGCACATGCTCTGGCGCAGGGAAGCGGTCATACCAACTGATCCGGAATGATCGGGTGAGCAACTCGGCGCAGGCCTTGAGGAATAGCCCGCCCTCGATGGCGTAGTCCGCCATCATGTCCCCAGTCCGCTTGCCTCCGGGCTGGCCGGTGGAGGAGGGCATCAGTCCGATGGCTTCCATCTTTGATGTCCACTCCTCGTTGTGGTAACGGCCACGCCCGGGCTTGCCGAAATGCGATTGCCACAGGTGGCACATCTCATGGGCGAGAGTCTGCATCGTTTCCACCACCGGCACCACGGCGAAGTAGGCAGGATTCATGGCGATCTCGTCCGTCATGCCGCCCTCCAGGTTGGCGAAGCGCTGGGCCGAGAAATACCCGCACGTGCGCTTCTCGCGCTGCAGCGTGATGAGACAGCCTGGCAGGGCACCGCCGAAGAGCGACTCGTTGAAGTGGCTGTAAGCCTGCTGCAGTTCCGTGTAGGTCTGCTGTGTGGGCGTCGTGTTAGAGGGCTGGCTCATGGCTTGGAGAACTCGAATCTTGATTTGCAATACAAACACAATGGATCACAATCGCAATCGGGGAGAAAAAAGGAATGGGTTACCTGTTCGAGACCATCGTCAGCGCCATCTACCGGCAAACGCGCGCAGGGCAATCGCCGCCTGTCCGGTTGGTCCTGAATCCGGTGCAAATGCGGCAATTGCTGGCCCAGCATGCCGCCGGTCGCAGGGAACTGGGTATTGCCGTGCGGCCGGTCGACGGGATTCTGGGCGTGGCCATCACCGTCGATGCGACAGCGAGCGGATTCCTGGTGACTGCCTCCGGCATCGACGTACCGCTGATCGCCCATTAGCCGAGACCGGCAGGGATGTGGGTTTCAGCAGAAAGTTACAAGCCGTGCGCGCGCCAAGCATTGACACGCCAACAGCGCCTGTCGATGATCGCGGGCACCAATAACAAGGGAGCCTTCAGGCCATGCGGACGAATCACTATTTCTGGCGACTGCTTTTTCATGGGAGCAAATTCCTTCTGCGGGTTTCCGTCATCCTGACGCTCTGGGTGCGAGATTCCCTGAAGGAGTTCATCGCGGTATTCAAACCACTGCTGCGCTCTGTGGAGTCGCAGGCCCGTGAAGCCGCTGCCGCAGGCAGCCTCAGGGCCAGCGCCAGGCCGAAGAACGCCTTCAAGATCGGTGCTTTCCTCCTCGGCACTTTGGCGGTGATGGGAAAGATCTTCCTCTTCATCCTTTCGACTGCGCCGGATTTTGAAGAAAGGAAAGAGGATTCAATACCAGATGGTTGCATTGATAGCTTTGGAACGCCCGACATTACTAATACAGCACATACCGACTGGCCGTTATATTACGGCCCGCGGAAGTGATTTCATAGTTTTGTAATTGTTTTTCCTACCGCCTTAACAGGGCCAGCAGTGCTGCCTGCGCTACTTTTAGCCAGTCCTTCAGAACTCTTCATCATTTCATTCAGCTGGGTGCCGATATTTATTCCCACCCATCCCATCATAATTGTCCAAACCATGGGCAATCCTACAAAAAGGCAAATCATCAGGATATTCAGGATCATCCGCTTGTAGCCCGATGAGGCCATCGAGCCTGCGAGCTGGGAGATTTCCTGCACGAAGATGTTGCCCTGCGCTCCGGGGTACATCGCGTCGATGAGCCGGGCGTCGATCCACTGGGCGATGAACCACATGGTCGCCCATAGCTTCACGGTGAAGATCGCCACGGCCCCATAGAACAACACGCGCAGGTCGTAGCCGCTCAGGAAGGTGATCAGCGGCAGGAACATGTAGATCGCCATCAGCACCAGCGCCTGGATCATCGGCAGGCCGGTGATGAGCGGCTGCATCGACAGGCTGGCCAGGGTGGCTTCCCAGCCCACGCCGAGTACCGTAGCCGCACCCACGACCGTCCGGCTGAACGAGGTCACCGTGTCGTAGTCGGTGCCCATGATGCGATCGGGGTCCACGAACTGGGGGGTTGGCGCGCTTTTGCGCCAGGCGCGCGAAGGAATCCTTGGTCTGGTCCATGCTGCTCCAGTTCATGGCGCTGCTCGCCACGTCCACGAGTTTGCCGAAGCTGCCGGCGTGGCCCACCATCTTCTCGCGCACCCCGTTGGTGCCATCCTCCCACCACTGCTTGCACGTGGGCCGGCCCCACTCGGGATTGACCACGCCGGAGTGGGGGCGGGGCGATGCCGCTGGCGGGGTTGTAGTAGTCGATGTCCCGGGAGAAATCCACCGGGAAATCCGGCACCGGGTTGTACGAACGCATGTCAGCGTAGTAGCCCGGCTCCGTGCGAAACAGCTGGCTGCCGATCCAGTCCACGTCCGTGGGGCCGTACTCCTTGTTGTCCACCGCCACGAGGCTTTGCCCTGTCGGCGACAGGGCGCCGCTGGCGGCCGCCAGGTAGCGGCTTCGGGCCGGGATGAAGCACTCGCTGTAGAAGCGCTGGATGGCGTTGAGCACACGCGGGTCCTGGATGGTCGCGTTGCGGGCCATGTCCTCGACCATGCGGATCTGGCGGTCGCCCGATCGAATGCCAGCGCGCACGGCGCGGTTGATGCCCGAGGAGATGGCCATGGTGGAGAACCACCAGGCCGGCACCTGGGAGAGGTTGCCCGCCGTACTCATAGTGCCATCCGAGGCATCCTTCATCGCCGCGTCGTAGCCCGAGCCCGTACCGCCGTTGCGCGAGACCATGGTGGGGTTGGGCTCCTGGGGAGTCGCATCGGGCAAGTAGCTCAGGTTGACGGAGCTGAGCGACGTGATGGGCGTCGTGGCGAAGCACAGCGACATCACGAACAGGGCGACGATGATCTTCGTGCCCACGCTCTCCAGGAGGGGCAGCACGCCGACGCTCTCCAGGCCCTGCTCCTTGGCATCGCGCCAGGCGTTGAAGAGGATGACCGCGAAGGGCACGATGATCAGGCCGGTGCCGGTGATCACCTCGCCGATGATGTTGGCGAAGGCCCACCCGTACATGGTGGTGAAGATTTCGAGGTAGCTGTCGAGCTGCATGGTGGTGCTGGGGGGAGGCGTTGGATCAGTGCAATCTGCAGGGCGTGTCGGCCAGCTGGCCGGGCTCGGCGAGGAAGTCTTCGAGCGTCGGCCCCTGCAGCGTGGCCAGGAGGGCGGCGGGCAGGGCCGGCCGACCCGGCTCCTGCAGGGCATCGGCGAGTTGCGCGAGCAGGCGGTGGACGTGGCGCAGCCTCGCCGCACGAGAGCAAACACAGGGCAGGGGTGTGGTCCCGTTCGACGGAATCGAGGCCTGTTTGGGTTGGACTTTGGACATCGACTTGTTTTGGTTCTGGTTGTTTGATATCTCGCTGCTCCCAATGCAGCAGTGACTTGGAGCCAAGCCTCCACATCTCACTGCGGCAATTTGCGCAGTGAGACCGAGCCGCGTCTTGAGGCCTGTCATGCCTGCATCCAGCGCAGCAACGTGTTGGGCCCGATCGGAATCAGCAGCAGGTAGGCGATCAAGAACGCCATCACCTTCCACCGCAGGGCGATGACCTGTGCACGCTCCTGCGGTCGCACGATGCCGCGGCGCGCACCCCAGTCCACGATGGCCTGCCACCAGATCCCGATGCCGGCAACGACCATGCACTGCACCAGCGCACCGTAGTGCCGAATCTGGGTCGCCCAGACCTGGAGCGTGGCCAGGGTCTCGGGCTGCACCTGCAGGTGCGACAGCAGCGCGACCAGGACGAACCCCATGGCGCTGGCGCCGGCCAGCCAGGTCAGGCCGATGAACGCCAGGCGCAGCAGCCGCAGGCGCCGGGATGACCCCGGACGCTCGGTCTCTGCTCCACCCACGGGCTCTCCCGTTTCGGTTTCACGAGGCTGCGTGCTCATGGCGTCACCTTCACGCGACCGTTTTCCATCGGCTGAGGATCGGCTGCCCGCCCATCGGGCACGCGCATCGAGCGCGAGTCGGCTTGGAACTGGCTGCCCATGATGGCCAAGGCCGTGTCGGAGGTCAGTTCCTTGCGAATCCGGGCCTCGAACATCAGGTCGTTGATGAATTGCGTCAGCCGGTCGATCTGCGACTGCGTATCCCGCATGGCGTCGCCCGCGGCCGTCACCTCGGGCAGGCTCAGGCCCGTGAGCAGCACGGCGCGCGCCACCAGCGCCTTGTCGATGACCCGGTGCATCGCCAACTCCTGCCCAAGCCGGGTCACAGCAATGCCGCGCGTGTCGGGAGGCAGCTTGCGCAGCGCGTCCAGCAGCTGCGGGCTGATGGCCATGCCGGGCGCGGCGATCGTGTTCAGATCGGCGTAGGGACTGCCCGAGGGGGCGCCCGCCATCGCCTGCAGCTTCGGCAGCACCTGGTCCACCTCCGCTTCGTACTTCGGGCCCAGGCCCGACGCCGTGGTCACCGCCGTCGCAACCGGGCAGTCCGCGCTTTGCGAGCAGGTATAGACGCGCTTGTCGCCCAGCACCTCGGTGGTGAACCGGGCCAGGTCGTCCGGCGATGCGAAGGCCTGCACCAAGCGCGTGGACTTGTCGGTCGAGCCGGTATAGCTGGTGCTGGAGGAGGCGGTGACGGACTTGTTCAGCGTCGCGTTGTAGCCGGCCACCGAGAGATCCCGGATGGGGCGAAGGGGAAGCGAATTGATGCCGCCCGCCTTCTGGCCGAACACCCAGTTGACGCCCGTGCGCTGCGCTTCCTCATTCTTGTTGATGTCGATCTTGGCCTGCACGATGTCGCCGGACGTGTTGGCCTTGACCTTCCAGGCATCGCCCTTGGCCACTTTGATCCAGTCCTCGTAGGGATTCTGGCCGGCGCGGATCATCGCCTCGGTTTCCTCACAGGTCTTGAGGGAGGAGGCGACCAGCAGATCCGCCTTCTGGCTGTAGTTCTGGAAGAGCTGGTACAGGCCCGGCTGGGCACGCTGCAGGACGTACAGCGGCAGCGAGGCGATGCCCGCCTGCACGGCATTGGTCACCTGCTGACCCAGCCGCGAGATGTTGTTCATGATGTTGCCCCAGGACATGCCCACATCGAACTTGCCGCAGGAATAGTTCAGGCGCAGGTTGGCCTGCAGGCCCATGGCCTGGGAGGTCTGCCCGCGGTTGTTGGCTGCGCCGCCAGGTGTGCCGCCCCCCATGCGGTAGTACAGGGTGGAGTTGGAAACCGGCTGTGCATGCAAGGCCGATGTGGTGCCCATGCTGGCCAGGGCAAGCGCCGCGGCCAGCGCGTGGGGGCGCCATGGGGATTTCGAGATCGAGATGAATCGCATGAGAGTGCTGAAAGGTGTGCGGAGGGCGTCCGAGGGATGGATCAGGGAACCGAGAACAGGTAGATGCCGCGGGTTTGGCAACAGTCGTATTTGTTCCAGAGGTTCCAGACATAGCCATTGACGGCGCTGGTGCGGCCATCGCCAAAGGACAACAGCGACAGAGAGTCGTTCTCGCCGAACCGCACGCAGCTGGGGGTGGTGCGGGGATAGACCATCGACCAGCGAGTGTCGGAGTCCTCGATGGAGGAGAAATACTTGAAGTTGCCGCTGGTCTCCAGGCGCTTGTAGATGTGGGGTTGGGCGCGCTTCTTGATGATGCTGGCCACGCGCTCGGCCAGCACGGCCGAGGCCTTGACCGGGTGCTGCTGGACCACCTCGCCCGTGCGCGGGTAGATGCTGCCCCAGGTACTGGTGATCCCCGACGAGTGGCTCACCTCCTTGCGGGTGGGCACCCAGGAGGATGCGTACAGCATCTCCACCGGCAGGATGCCGCGCCAGAACAGCGCATCCAGTTCGGACTGGTAGTGCAGTCCGAACGCGGACGCGCCGCCCGGGCAAAAAAGACCGCCCGGCCCCAGGTCCATGCTGCCGCCGGCAAGCGATGCGATCGAGACGACCTGCTGCAGCGGCCCCAGATCGATGCCCGCCAGCGCCGCGGCGTCCATGCCCAGCGTGGCCAACCCGCTGCTGGAGCCCAGGAAGCTGCCGACGTTACCGGCCGCGGACTGCAGTTGCGACAGGCGCCCGGGCAGGCTCGTGATCTTGCCGATGATGTCCATGGGGGCCTTGGCGAGACTCGCCGCGCCCTGCAGGACCGAATTGGCCGCATCCATTGGCACGGACATCCATTCGCGCTGGATGTCGGGCAGTTCTTCGGTGGGGAACTCCATCAGTTCCGAGATGCCTGGGATGCCGAACATGGATGGCACGTTCGGCAGCGTCCCGGTGGAGAGCGCGCTCGCCACCATGCCCACGGGGTTGCCAATGGCGTCGGCCCCTTTGAAGGTGGTGATCTCGGTGTCGCCCCGCGCGGTATCGGCCGCGGAGTCCAGCGGCATGCCGGCCATGGCCGAGCCCACGCCCGCCATGGTTGCGGCGATCGGCTTGCCCACCTCCAGCCAGGGATGCATCAGCGGATCGTTGTAGGTGCTCACGATCGCATCGGGCAGGTAGTGACTCATGCGGATCGAGTAGAGGACCGTGCAGCCCTTGATGTTGCAGCGCAGGAAGAAGCACATCCCCTTGACCTGGTAGGACAGGCAGCTGGGGAAGGATTGCAGGGTGGCGGTCAGGATCGCCACGGTGTTGGTGGTCTGTGCGAGAGCCGCGGGGGGCGCCAGGGCGAATGCGCTACAGAGGGCGGCTCCAACGGTGGCGGATCGCACAGCGGCCAGGATGCGCGGCGCGCGGCACCAGGACGCGGGTAAGCGCTTGCATGGCCTCGAGCGCTTCGTCATTGCACGCCCCTCGAACCAGTGGCCGACCCAGAGGATGCCCGAGCACGCTGGAACGCGGCTAGCGCGGCATTCACGTCGGTCATCCCGAACACCACGGTCTGCCGGTTGACGACGATGGCCGGGAGCCGGTCGATGCGGTAGTGCATCGCCAGGGTGATGCCATTGGCCGCGTTGGCGACCACGGGCTGCACCTGCCTGCGGATGCGCGCTTCGTTCGCAACGAGCCACGCGCGGGCATCGGCCTCGTTTTGCGGCAATCCCTGGTTGATGGACTGCTGCACGCGCGCCATGGCGTCCAGGCGGTAGATGTCGAGCTTGAATCGGTCCGAGCGCTGCGGGGTCACCACCATGGCTGAGTTCGCGAAGACCTCCACCTGGGTGACGCCGCGGTACAGGTCATCGCCGAGAATGACCTGCGCTTGGGGCGAGGTGACCACCATGAGCAGCGGCAATGCCAGTGCCCATGGCCGGAATTTCGAGCAAATCCAATGCATGGCGCTCACCCGCGTGCCTTCACGAGTTCCTCGGCCACAAGCATGGCGGCCTCCAGTTCGGTGCAGCCGTGCTGGTCCATGAGACGGCGCCGGTGCGCCTTCTCGTGGCCCTCGGTCATGGCCAGGGCAATCGGCAGCGCTGGCGGCACGTTCCTAAACAGCATCTGGCCCAGCGCCGAGATGATGACGCCCTCGGTGTACTTGGGCGGCTCCTTGCGGGCGGACTCCATCAGATGGCGCTGCTCGGGCGTGAGGCTGCGAAACCGCGCGACCTCGGCGATCTCCGATCGGTCCATGGTGAGCAGCATCCAGTATTCGCACATGGACAGCACCCGCTCCATCGAGTCCGGGAAATCCTGCAAATTCTGCGTCGCCAGCCAGAACCAGATGTTCAGCTTGCGCCACATCTTGGTGCCCTTGGCGATCTTGGGGCCCAGCAGCTCGTTGGTGGTGATCAAGTGGCCCTCGTCGGTGAGAAACACGATGGGGCGGCCCTCGGCCTGCGTGCGCTCGCCACGGGACTGCACCGAGTCGATGAGGCTGGTGTAGGCCACCGCCAGGGCGTCGCCGTAGCCATCCTGAGTGAGCGTGCCCATCTCGATGAGGGTCACGTCCGCGTCCGGCCAGTCCTGGCCCTCGCGATTGAAGAGCTTGCCGCGCAGCGCCTGCGTGAAGGTCATCATGGACTGGCCCATTTCTTCCGCGCGCATCTGGCGCGGACCGGAGAGCGTCTCGTCGCGGTGCATGCCCATGAGTTCGATGGCCACGTCCTGGGTCAGCGGGTGCGTGCGGCCTTCCTTTCGGCAGCGCACGGACGCGCGGATGATCGCCCGCGAGACGAGGTAGCGGTCGGCGCGGCCCATGCGGGCGACCTCCTGCTCCTCGCCGCCGGTGATCATCATGATGGCGGCGATCAGCATCTCCCCCAGCAGATCGCGCCGCTCCGTCCCGTCGTCATCCTGGTCTTCATCGGGCGAGGCCTCGGCCTGCTTGCCCGCCTGCGCGCCCACCGGACTCTCGTGCGCTTCACCGATCAGAATGTCGATGCCCTCGTCGTCCGGCACGCCGGCGTTGACCCGGGCCTGCTGCTCGGCGGCGTTGTAGGAGGACATGACATCGGGGTCCTGGAGTAGCCGCAGGGCATGAACGAAGGGCGGCAGCGACACGTCTGCTTCGCTCGTGAGCGTGACATGGTGGGTGGACAGGCCCATGCCCTTGAAATACTCGAGGAGCAGCTCGAAGGAGCGGCCAGCGTCCACGATCACAAGGCGCGGCTTGTGGATGGCCATGGTCATCATGGCCAGGTAGTTCAGCGTGGCAGACTTGCCGGCGCCCGTGGGACCCAGCACGAGCATGTGCGCGTTCTTCTTCCTGTCCTGCCGGTTCAGCGGATCGACCCAGAGCGGTTCGCCGCCGCGGTTCCAGAACCACATTCCGGGGTGGGGCGTGCCGCGGGCGCGGCCATATACCGGCAACAAGGCGGCTGCCTGCGAGGCAAAGGTGAGACGGGACCGGCGCAACGCCCCGTTGTCGAAGGCCGGATCGAAGTTGAAGGGCAGCCCACGCATGAAGGTGTCCAGGGGCACCAGGTCGTGCTTGGAATCGATGAACCGCAGGCCCGAGGGTACGAGCAGCGCATTGACCTGGGAGATCTGCTGCTCCAGGTCGGCGGTGTCGTGTCCGCTCACGTAGAGCGTCATCATCATGGGGTAGAGCTTGTCCCCTTGCACCATCCGGGCGAGGACCTGCTCGCACTCGCGGTGCGTCTCTATGGCAGCAGCAGACTTGGCGCGAGAGGCATCGCGGATGCGCTCGATGTGGCGCTCCAGCTGGTGCTGCGGCTGCACGGTGAGAGAGATGGAAAGCATGGCGCCGGCGGGCAGGCGGTCCAGGCGTGCGAAGCTCTCGTTGCCGCTTTGCAACTCGGCCGAGAAGTGGCCGGTCTGCGGCTGGCTGCGCATGCTCTGCAGGGCGAGGGCCTTCACCGGCACGCCGTCGAACTCGAAGGTGCCGGCGGCGAGGTCGGATCTGGGGGGCGATAGATTGAGCAGGTCCGACAGGTCGCAGCCGAACAGGGGCGCCTCGCCCACCTGCGCGCTGTCGTCGCCAGGGTAGGGCGCCTGGCGCATCAGTTCGGTGGGCGTGCTGGCCCAGGGCACGGCGCGGTTGAAGAACGGCAGCAGCCATTCGTAGAGGTCGCGGCCGGTGCAGCGTCGCGCGGCGACACCCGCCTCGCCGAAGGTGGACATGAGGGTGATCGCCACCGACTCGATCTGCGCGGTGGGCGGCGCCGGGTCGTCGGCCAGCCCGGCGAAGCGCTTGTAGATGCAGCAGCGCACGCGCCGCATCTGGCCGCGCCAGACCTGGCCCGTCACCAGGGTGTCTGTGAACAGGCCCTGCGGGCGGGATACCAGATCCAGGTGCCGGGACATCTCGGACAGCACCGACTGGGTGAAGCGCGAACCCAGGATGGCGCGGCAGCGCTCGGGGTAGTCCTTGTGCTGCTCGGCGATGTAGTCGCTCAAGACGCCAGACAAGGGCCCCAGGTTGCGGTCGTCGTTGGCGAAGAACTGCACGATCCAGGGGGAAGCGTCCGACTCGGGCAGCGCCTGCAAGGCTTCCTGCACCTTGAGGGCATGTTCGGCAAGCACGTGCGCAGCCTGCGCCTCGGTGGGGATGGCCGACAGCTCGAACATTGCGCCGAGGGTGGCGCCATCCTTGAGTACGAACACCTTGTCCTCGCCCTGGTAGGCGACGTAGGGCAGCATGTCGGTGAAGGAGGGCGGGCGCAGGGCCATGCGCCGGCGTTGCGCGACTGTCTGGCCATTGGATGAGGATGAGGAGGTGGTGGCGGCTGCACCGCTGGCAGGGGAACGTGGGGCGCGCTTGGGTCGGATCAGATCGAGGAGCATGGATCGGAGGTTCTTTCGTCGTAGGCTCGGTGCATTCAGCGAGTGGTGCTCTTGGCCGTACTTGCGCCGGCGTCCGGACGCAGGGCACGACCCGCCTGCAGGTCCTGCTCGACCTCCCCCGGCAGCGCGTAAAAGGTCTGCTCGTACATCGGAAACGTGGTCACGTAGCCCGGCACCGGGTAGGTGCCGCGCGCCAGGTGGGGATAGACCACCATGACCAGATCGGGGTTGGGCACGCGGGCAAAGCGCTGGCGCATGGGCTCCAGGGCGGACCAGTAGCGGCGCGTTTCGGCGTCGCCAGCGCCTATGGGCCTTGCGGGCGAGGCGTCCCGCAGGCGGTCCTGCGCGGTCTGCGTGGGGACGGTTGGGGCACCCTTGTCATCTTTGGCCACGGCCTTGCCGCGGTAGATGTCCAGCACGGTCGGGCTGCCGCGGGTGACCTCGTTGATGGGCGATTCCCGGTTTCCGGTGACCGAACAGCCGGAGCCCAGCAGGGCCAGGGACAGCAAGGCTGCGGGCATCAGACGTGATGTCGTTGGGATGGGGTCATTCGAGACCATGGCGTTCTCCTCGTGCGATTTGGGTGCCCCCCTGCTGGCGATGCACCAGGCGGCGGGCGTTGACGGCTTTGTCCAGGCGGATTTCCTGGTCCAGATGGATGACGAGCTGCGCACCCGAGGGCACGATCACCGCGTCGAAGCTGTTGCGAAGGCGCTGGAGCATCCACTGGGTCACTTCGTCGGTGGCGCCGCTCACGGCCTGGCCCATGGCGAAGCGCCCTCGGTCGCCCGTGATCGAGGAGGACGTCGATCCGTCGTTGTTGTTGCGCTGCGTGCGCTGCGCGTCGGCGAAGGCCTGGCCGGCCACACCGAGGCCGCGCAGCATGCTGACGTCGGTGAGGTAGCTAGCCGCGTTGGTCACGAACTTGCCCGGGATGCACGGGTTGCCGTGCAGGTCCGAGATGAAGCCGAGGTCGCCGCCCGATGAACCGCCCGATCCGCTCCCCGTGGAAATCCCGCCGCCCCGGTTGCGGGAGGACACGGTGCGCACGGTGCCGTCGTTGAAGACGAAGGTGATCGAGCGCACCTTGCCTTCGGAGCAAGACAGCGCCATGTCCCCAATGGCAACGCCCGTCACGATCATGCCGGCGATGTCGGGCGGCAGCTCCCAGCCGCTCGCGGCGAGGTTGTCGCGCCCGACCATGGCCTTGAACTGCATGGGGTCCGTCACCCGGCCATCGATGGGCACCCGGCCGATGAGGCTGGTCATGGCGGTGACGCCCGCCAGCGTGGAGTTCTCGGGCAATGTGAAGAAGGGGATGTCCTCGGCTTTTTGCGCGGCGGCTCTTGCGGCCTGCGTGGCGGGTCCTGCCGGCCCTGCAATGCCGGCGTCGCCGCTCGCCTGCGTGGTTCGCACGAACCGCGTCGTGGCCACGGCGCCCGATCCGCGCGCCGGGTCCACGTGCGCGACGTAGCCCATGGGAGTCATGAGCTTGTACTGGACCACACCGGCGGCCGAATCGGCCTGGGCAGCGGCACCGGCATCCGACCAGCCCGCCGCACCGGCACGCGAGCCTGGCACGGCCTGCGATCCCGTGGACGGGCCGCGCGTGGTCGACGAGCTGGACGAACTTGGCGAACCAGGCAGGCCCTTCATGAGCGTGTCCGCAGCCTCTGCGGCGGTGTCGATCGCGTTGCCCAGGGCGGATTTTTCGGCGGCGGGGGGATCGATGGCGGTGGCCTGTGGTGCCGGCAATGAAGCGGCACTGGGGTTGTTTGCCTGCGCCGGGCTACCCGCGCCTGCAGTACCACCCGTACCCCCCAGGCGCCGGTTCTCTTCGGTCAGGCGGTTGTTCGTCTCGATGATCTTGGCAACGTCCTGGCGCAGCTGCGCGTTGCTGGCCACCACGGTGGCGAGGGTCTCGGCCGGCGTGTCGTTGTCGGCTCCAGCCGCCTTGGGTAGGGCGGTCTTGGACTTGGCGGGATCGGGGACGGCCTTCATGGGGGCGTCCGCCTTCGGCTGGGCGGGTCCGGAGAACTGCTGGTACAGCACGCCGATGATGACGGCGGCACCGACGGTGCCCAGGACGGGAATGAGTTTGTTGCTGGTGGTGGCCATCGTCTTGCCTTGCGTCAAGACCGGGCGAGCATGCGCGCTTGGTCCAGATGCCACTTGGCAACCTGGTGCATCGTGGTGCCGCGTTGCCCGCCTTGGGCAAAGAATCCAGCTTCGCGCAGTAGCTGCTTTGCATTCACGCGATGCTGGTTTTTGCGCTTGCGCTTGTCTGCGCTGTAGCCCATCTTGATAGCCCTGTCATCCCTGAGCAGTCTGTTCTTTGGAGTCATAAAAATCGCTCGTACCCTTCAATTAGCAAAGCAGCAAATGCGTGAGCAAGTGCATGCCGAATTCCGTTAAAGACAAGCCTCGAAGGCGCGCTCGCACACTAGGTACAGGGCGGTGGTGTCCCAGTCGCTGCCGGCCGGGCCGATGCGTCCGTGCTGCGCGGTCGCGGAGATCCAGCGTCCCCGGATGTCCTCCAAAGGCAACTCCAGGGGCGTCCTGGCGCGGTTGGTCACGCGCACGGCCGTCACGTACAGGTTGCCCGAGCGCCATTGGCCCAGGGGCGCGGCCTCCACCCGGGCGCCACGCAGCAGGCCGGTGACGGGCTGCGTTCCCACCTCCACCTGACGCACGCCGGGCAGGTCGTAGGCCAGGCGCCGCGGTGCATAGAGCATCCGCGCCGCATACCGGGTGAGCTGCACCATGTCGGCGGCGGGCTGCTCCGGCTCGGCCTCCTTGGCCGCGGTGACGCCCCCTGCGGCACCGGCGGTGGCGGTTGCCGCGGGGCCGGACTTGCCCGGCTCGACCACGAACACCTCCAGCTCGGAAGTGGCCGAAGCCGTACTCTCGCCCGCAACGAGATCCATTGGGATCTGCTGGCCGCTGTCCACCAGTTCCGCGACGATGCGCAAGGTGGTGAAGGGGACCAGGGCGGTCGCATACAGCGTGCGGTCGATCACCTCCAGGCGGGCCACCGACTCCATGTCGCGAGGGACATGCAGGGCGGCGGGCGCCGGCAGCGTGATGAGCCGCTCACGGCCCACGGGCAGGGGCACGGCGATGGGCGCGCGCG
>NZ_BAAJYR010000007.1:0-53951 GCF_057546605.1 Acidovorax sp. KPB24-03
GGGGGCGTCGAGGTGAAGGCCGGGCCGGCCAGCACCGGGCCGGACCGCGCGGCGTGCTGCGCCTCCATGGCGAGCGAGACGGTGCCGGGCGCGGAGTGCCCTGGCATGCCCGAGCGCGAGGCGGGGCGGTGGCTGTAGATGCGGTGCTTCTTGTCGAGCACGACAAACAGGGGGCTGTTGTCTTCGACGGATTCCGACGAGCCCAGAAACATCAGCCCGCGGGGCTTGAGCGAGAAATGGAAGGTGTCGAACACGCGGTGCTGGGCGTTGCGGTTCAGGTAGATCAGCAGGTTGCGGCAGGTGACGAGGTCGAGCCGCGAGAACGGCGAATCCTTGAGCACGTCATGCACCGCAAACAGCACCATTTCACGGATTTCGCGGCGAAGCCGGTAGCCGCGG
The DNA here is from genome assembly GCF_057546605.1 of Acidovorax sp. KPB24-03. NCBI lineage: Bacteria > Pseudomonadati > Pseudomonadota > Betaproteobacteria > Burkholderiales > Comamonadaceae > Acidovorax > Acidovorax sp. KPB24-03. The sequence goes on from NZ_BAAJYR010000007.1 coordinate 400, forward strand.
TGCTCCTTCACGAAATACCGGCGCAGCCGTTCTTCCGACACGTCGGCCTCGATGGTCGTGGGGTAGAGCCCCTCGCGGGCGATGCCGATGGCCTCGTCGTCCAGATCGCTGGCGAAGACCTGGATCACCGGCGCCGCATCCACCTTGCGTGCGTATTCACTGAGCAAGATGGCGATGGAGTAGGCCTCCTCGCCCGTGGCGCAGGCGGCCACCCACACACGGAGCGAGTCCCCCGGCCCCTTGCCGGCAAACAGCCCCCCGATGTGCGCCTCCAGCGCACTGAAGCACTCGCCATCGCGAAAGAAGTTGGTCACGCTGATGAGCAGGTCCTGCAGCAGCGCCCCAGCCTCACCGGGCCGCGTGCGCAGGCAATCCAGATAGCCCGGCAGATCGGCGATGCCGTTGACCTGCATGCGCCGGCCGATGCGCCGCAGGATGGTGGCCCGCTTGTAGTAGGCGAAGTCCCGGCCGGTCCGCGTTCGCAGGAAGATCAGCACGTCGCGCAGGGCCGCTTCTGTGGCCATGCCATGGGGAATCGGGTTTTCCATGGGCGGGGGTCCCTTCTCCGAAGGCAGCTTCAGGCGGCGCTCCAGCCGGTAGTACTCCAGCAGCCGGCCGGGCATGGCCGCCGCGGGCAGCGTCCAGTCCACCATGCCGGTGGCCAGCGCCGAGCGGGGCATGCTGCTGTGCTCCGCCTCGTCCGGGTCCTGGGCGATGGTGAGTCCGCCCCGCTCCTTGATGCGCTTGATGCCAATGGCACCGTCGCCATCCATGCCGGACAGCACGATGGCCGTGGCATGCGGACCGTGGGTGTCGGCCAGCATGCGAAAGAACAGGTCCACGGTCACATGGCCATGGCGCGGGCTCGGCAGATCGGCCAGCTGCAGAAAGCCGTCATAGGTGCGCAGCACCTTGCCAGGCGGGATGACGTAGACGGTGTTGACCTGGACCTTGCAGGTCTCGCGCACCTGCATCACTTGCAGGGAGGTGCTGCGCTGCAGGATTTCGGCCAGCTCGCTGTCGTGGTCGGGCGACAGGTGCAGGATGACGACAAAAGCCAGTCCGGGGTCTTCGGGCATGGACTGCAGAAAGGTCTGCAGGGCCGGGATGCTGCCCGCCGAACCACCCAGACCGATCAGCGGCAACATGTGATAGGCCCGCGCCGGCGCCACGCTGTCCAGCGCCTCTCCCACATGCTCTTCGGCTTCGTCGGGGGTGGTCAGCGAGTCATCCATGTTGGCGTCTTTCTAGTGAATGCCGATTATCGATCGTGGGCTTTCGCGTTCGACGGCGTGGTCTGGTGGGCCACGGCGGAAAGCATGCGCGGGGTTCGTTCGATGCCGTATATGGGTTGGGCTTGCCGGGGGAGCGGCCACTGCGCGCGGAGACGCGCGCGGACTGCTGGGGCGGGCGATGGCGTGCGCGCCCAGTGTGCCCGGCGCATGGCGGGTTCTGGATTCAGGATGTATGACCGGACAACGGGTTGTACCGGCGTTCAGGCCGCAGGCTTGGAGCCCGGACGATGTTGCCGCCCTTGAGAAGGCCAGGCCTGGTGACGGCCACCGCCAGCCGGTCAGGCGCCGTCGCCGTATTCCTTCAGCCGGTTGTACAGCGTCTTCATGCTGATGCCCAGCATGGCGGCGGTCTGCTCGCGCCGCTGCCCGCAGTGAGCGAAGGTGGCGAGGATCAGCGCCCGCTCCACTTCCGCCAGCGAGCTGCCCAGCGGCAGCCGCAGTTCGGTGGAGGCGGCAGCGCCGTCGGCCATCGGTGCCATCTCGCGTTGCTGCGGCGCAAGCGGTGGCAGTGGGAGCGGTGGCTGCGAAGGCACGAGGTCGCGCGGCAACCAGCGCTCGGTCACCGGCCCTTCTTGCGTCATCACGAAGGCGCGCTGCAGCACGTTGCGCAACTCGCGCACGTTGCCGGGCCACCGGTATTCCGCCAGGCGCTCCAGGGCGGCGGCGGTCAGCGTCTTTCGGCCCCCCTCACGTGCTGCGATGTCGTCCAGGAAATGCTGTGCCAGAAGGGGCAGGTCTTCCAGCCGGTCCCGCAGGGGCGGCAGGTGCAGCGGGAACACGTTGAGGCGGTAGAGCAGGTCTTCCCGCAACGCGCCATCCACCACGGCCTGGGCCAGGTTGCGGTTGCTGGCAGCCACGATGCGCACATCGGTGTGCCGCGCCTCGGTGGAGCCTACGCGCAGGAAGGTGCCGGTCTCCAGCACGCGCAAGAGCTTGACCTGCAGCTCCAGCGGCATCTCGGTGATCTCGTCCAGGAAAAGGGTGCCGCCATTGGCGCGCTCGAAAAACCCCAGGTGCTGTCGGTCCGCCCCCGTGAAGCTGCCCCGCTCGTGGCCAAAGATTTCGCTCTCGATCAGCTGGGGCGAGATCGCGCCGCAGTTCACCGCCAGAAAAGGACCGTCGCGTCGCCGGCTGAGGTCATGGAGGGTGCGGGCAACCAGCTCCTTCCCAGAGCCGCTTTCCCCTGTCACGAACACCGAGACCGAGGTGCCGGCCACGCATGCGATCTGCTCGTACACCTCGCGCATGATGGGCGACCGGCCCAGCAGGTGGCCGAAGCGGCCGGTCGATTCCCACTGCAGGCGCATGTCCTGAATCTCGGCCAGCAGGGTGGAGGGCGAGCGAGCGCGGGAGAGCACGGCATTGAGCCGTTGCGTATCCACCGGCTTGATAAGGTAATCCGCCGCGCCCAGGCGAAGGGCCTGGATCGATGTGTCCAGGCTGGCGTGGCCAGTGATCAGCACCACTTCCGAATACGAGAGCAGCTCGGCCTCCTCGCACAGAGACAGCCCATTGCCGTCGGGCAACTGCAGGTCGAGCAGCACGATGTCGGGGCGCTGCAGGGCAATCTGACGGCGCGCATCCCGGAGCGAAGACGCCGTGGCTGCCGTGAATCCGCCAGTGTGCAACAAGCTCGCGAGCATGCGCGCGGAGTCGGCATCGTCTTCCACTACCAGGGCATGGGCCATGCAAATCTCCCCGAGTAAGAATTTGAAAAAGAGGAATTATTTGCAGCGATCGCTGCCATGGGTGTAAACGAACGTACAGCGGTCAACCGCTTCCGCGTTCCAGCGCGTCCGTCAGCACCTGGGGCCACTGGCCCCAGGCGGCCCATGCGTCAAAGCCTGCGCGCCGGGCGCCGGCTGCATCCAACGCCTCTTCCTGCGCACAAGGCATGGCGGCTGCCACGGCCACCATGCGGCCGGCATACCCGGTCTCCCGCGCGGCGGCTGCGAACTCGCGCGCCTCTTTGGCAGGCTGAGCATTTGCAAGAACCAGATCGGGCACGTGCTGCAGCAACAGGTCCAGCGCCGGCTGGGTCGCCCCGCCGTCCAGCACGGTATATCCCTGGCGCTCCAGAGTTTGCACTGCTGTCTGGCGATCTTGCGCGCCGTGCAGTGCGACAAGCACCTTCAGGCGCCGCAGTCGGGCTGGCGGCGGTGGCGTTTCTGCGAGGCAGGGCAGCGCGAGATACTGCAGCGGTCCATCGGACGGCGATGGAGTGCGTCCCCCATGCAGTGCAATGACATGGTCGGCAAGAAGGTCTGCCAAGGTGGCAGGTGCGCCGGCCCGCACATGCAGAGCCAGCAGGCATGCGGCTCCCGAGGGCCGCTCCATGTGGTCGTTGGGCAGGCCGCGAACTTCCACGCGCACCTCGTCCCCTTGCCTGAACACGTTCAAGTCCATGCGCATGCCCGGCGCCGCCGCTTTGCACGCCCGGCAAAGCATCTGATCCATCGCCCGGCGCATCAGGCGAGGATCTGCCATGACCCGCAGGTCCGCAGCGATCTGCTGGGTGCAGGCATAGCCCCTGTTGGAGTTCACCAATGCCTCCCAGGCCTGCCGCACCAGACCCGAGAAGTCCAGCGGCACACGCCGCAGTTCCATGCGCCCCTCGCGCGCCGCCAGCACGTCCTGCAGGTCTTCCAGCAGCGAAGACAGATGCCGTGTCTGCCGAGCGGCCACCGCGCACGCTTCGCTCTGGATGGGCATTGGATGGGGGGCGAGCGCAATCACCTCCAGCGCTGCGGACAGTGCGCCCAGCGGGGTGCGCAATTCATGCCCCACACCAGCCATGGAAAGCCACGGCGGCGCTGCAACGGGAACCTCTGCGTCGGGGTGAGGCGCTGCTGTCGGGATGGGTGTGGAGGTGTCATTCATGATGGGCGAGGGCGTTCCGCTCGTGATGGTGTTGCCGGGCGCCAGTGCCGCAGCATGCCGCGTGCCAGTCAGTGCCGGTAAAAACCGGACCAAGCAACGGACCCGTGGGCGAAACCGGCAGGAATTGCGGCAATCTCTACCGGTTGAGCAACATGCTTGCATTGAAGGATAGCGCCAAGTGCTCGTTTTCGAGGCTGGGTGAGCTCTTTCCAAGCCATGCGTGGTGTGGCATATGCCTTGCTTTGTTGCATGGGATGCTCCCCAACCCATGGACCTTCGATGAGCCAGCTTAGTCTGAGCACTTCCGCAGCACTCACCCAGAATGCTTCGCCCCGCTTGCAGCATGCCGTGCGCCTGCTGCAGATGTCCTCACAGGATTTCGCACGCGCCGTGCGGGAGGCGGTGGAGAGCAATCCGCTGTTGGAAGTCGAGGATGGCGATGCACAGCGGGATATGCAGACGGTGCCGCACGCGCCGCCGAGCGACTGGAGTCCGTCATCTGGCAGCGGCCGGATCCCGTCTGCCGACAGCGATGGGGAGAGGGCCTGGGAGCGTTCAGCAGCGCCCATTTCATTGCGAGCCCATTTGCATGGGCAACTGGACCTGCTTCGTCTGCCGGAGCGGGATCTGCTGTTGGCAAAGGCGGTCATCGAATCGCTGGACGACGATGGCTACCTGCGCGGCGGGCTTGAAGAGATCGAGCAGGCGGTGCACACCATGGCCCTGTCTCCGGAGCCGGATGGGCAGGAAATCCGCATGGCGTGGCGCCGGGTCCAGGGGCTGGATCCAGCAGGCGTTGCCGCCGTGGACCTGCAGCATTGCCTGCTATTGCAATTGCACACGATGGAGTGCGTGACGACCCGGGATCTGGTGCGTCGTGCCATTGAAGGCCACCTGAAAGCCGTGGCGTTGCGCGACCCCACACGGCTGTCCGAGGCGCTGGGGGTGTCGCGCGAGGCTGCAGCAGCGGTTTGCGCGAAGATTCGCGCGCTCAACCCCAGTCCTTGCCGCGCCTTCCTGCAAGACGATGTGCCGCTTGCGGTGCCTGACATCGTGGCGGTGAGGGGCGGAAGAGGTTGGCAAATGGTTCTCAACGATGCTGTGATGCCTCGCCTTCGGGTGCATTCCGCCTACGCGCGGATGTTTCAGCAGCGCAAGCGCCATGGTGAGAGTGCGGCGTTGAGCGCCTGCCTGCAGGAAGCGCGTTGGTTGGTGGGCAATGTGGCGCAGCGCTTTGCCACCATCCTGGCGGTGGCGCGAGCCATCGGGCGGCACCAGCAGGCGTTTTTCGAGCATGGCCCGTTGGCGCTCAAACCACTGAAGCTGCAGCAGATCGCGCAGGAAGTGGGGGTGCACGAATCCACCGTGTCCCGTGTCACCAACAACAAGTTCTTGGCGACCCCGTTCGGCTTGCATGAACTCAAGTATTTTTTCTCGCGCGGCTTGTCTACGCGCAATGGCACCACCTGCGCTCCTGCGGCCGTCAAGGAGCTGGTGTCGGAGTTGATTGCGGCCGAGTCGCCCTTACATGCTTTGTCCGATGCGGCGATTGCCGGCCTGCTGGCGCAGCAGGGGTTTTCGGTTGCCCGGCGCACGGTCACCAAGTACCGGCAGGCGCTTCGCATTTCGGCGGCGCCGGAACGTCACAGGAACGTTTAAACCAACGGTTTGCACCTCAGGGTGAAGACCAATTCACCAAAGATCAATCATGGCTTTCGCCTGGGCTTCCATTGACGGATTGACCTTGTTTTCCCGCACGTTGGCGGTGGATGGTCATTGGTGTGGGCTGGTCGATGTGCTGCAGGGCATGCAGCCCCGGATCACGACTGTGGCCTGCGCGCAAATGCGGTTCAGTGCAGCGCAAGCGGATTGCGATGCGATTGACCTGGTGCAGACGCTTTATGCGGGTATCGCTCGCCGCAGGCATGCGAGGCAAGAGGCTGCGCGTTGTGTCAAGCGAGCAATCCAGGCAGACGTGGACCGGTAGCTGCGCGAGTGGGCCTGCAGGTGCCGGGCATGTCGATTGCCTCTGCCGTGCCAAGCCTGGTTTGACTGCCAGGCCTGGGCCGCTCCCCTCCACGGGAGCACATTGAAGGAGTATCGAAATGGCCAACCAAGGCAATCCATCCAGTAGCAATCGTGGCTTCGCCGCCATGGATGCGGCAAAGCAACGTGAAATTTCAAGCAAGGGTGGGCAGGCGGCGCATCAAAAGGGCACGGCGCATCAGTTCACCTCCGAAGAAGCCCGCGCCGCTGGCGCCAAGAGCCATAGTCGCCGCAATTCGAATTCTGGCGGTGCCAAAGCCGGTGCGTCAGCCGATGCGGAGGCCACTCTGTCGGACAGCGCTTCCAGCACGAAACCCAACGGAGCGACTCGCGCGCCGCAGGGCGCAGGTCGCGATTCAGGCCCCCAAAGCCGTTGAATCCAGCGCCGGGGTGCAGACGATCTGTTCGGGGGCTGCCGCTGAAAACAGATGGGTGGCACATCGATTGCCGTTGGAAGCGCTGCACGTGTCGAACCCGCATTCCTGCGCAAGCCCAGGCATTCGTTCCGTCGGCTGTCCAGGAAGGTGGGACGCGCCATAAATCCTATCCCATGAGGCAATCCATGAACACCAACTACCCCACGCGCGCCCCGCGCCACCGCGGGCTCTTTCAGCAATTTTCTCCGCTCCATCTCGCGCCTGAGTGGGAGCAGTACAGCGTCATCAAAGCGCGGGGAGTGCGCACCATTGCCCTCGGCGGGCATGCCCCCTATGCCACTTCTGGCTGGGTGGTCGAGCAGGCAGTGGGTTGCATCGAGCTCATCGGCGCCAAGGTGGCAGGTCTGGGGCAGATGCTGCTGATCGGGTTCACCCTCGGCGAACCTGCGGCTGCCGCGGGCTTTGAAGTCACGACAACCGACGCCATCGGCACATTGATCTTGCCCGCCCACTGCTTTGCCGCCTGCGTGGCGATTGCGACCGGTCAGAACGCGCACTTTCGCATCGGCGGAGACGGACAGTTGAATGCGATCGGCAGCGACCCTTCGTTGCTGCAGATGCCATCACCCCCGTAAGTCTTTGCGGTCCACCGCCGTCTCAGGGCAATGGTCGCTCCAGCGGTCAGGCCGCCCAGCCTTCGTTGATGAAGAGCCGGGTGGCCAGCAACCCTGTCGAAGTCCAATGCGTCGCGGGAGACAGCGCGGCGCTGAGGAACTGTCGGCGCTGCTCTCCTTCCAGTGACTGGAGTTGTTCATTGAATTGATTCAGTTCGGGGTCCAGTACAGGCTCTGCGCTGGCCACGAAAGGGCCCGCCGAGCGGTGGCGTGCCAGGGCTCTGAACGAGGGCAGTCTGCGCGTCTGGTTGGCCGAGGCGGGCTGGGCATAGTCCTGTCCGTCGCGGCTGTCCTCGCCACGAATCCAGTCGTGGATCACCTGCAACTCATATCCCGTGAAAACGCCGAACATTTCCGCGCGTTCTCCTTGAAGCAGGTTCCAGAATCGGCTTTGCGCCACCGGCGCGCCGAGTCGGATCCACCCGCCGTCCACCAGCGCGTCGAGCAATGCATCGATGTTGCCCTGGGGCCCAGCCAATCGTTGACGGTGCGCCCGCCAATGCGGCAATAGTCGGAGTGCATGCCTGCACCGGCCGGTGCCTTTCTTTCGAAGATTTTTACCACTTCGGCCCTGGCGTCAAAAGATGTGATGACCTCCTGCGTGCCACGCCCGGCGTCTGCGAGCTTGCTCCCGGCGCGAACGCGCTGCCAAAACTGCTCGCGGTCTGCCTGCACTTCCATCATCTGAAGCACTGCTTCGCAAGCTTGCCATGCATGGCCGCTGTCGCCGTTATCGACCGTGACGTGAAGCGTGAAGTAGTAGGGGTCGATCCCAAGCTCGTTGAGCTCGTACGCCGTGATCAGCAGGTGCAGCGGCAACTGTTCATAGCCCAGGTTGAAGCCGATGACCTCCGGCAGGAAATGCTCGGCATTCCATCCCAGGGCCAATTGCACCGCGCCCTGCAGATAGTTGGCATCGTCCAGTTGCAGGTCTTGCTGAAGGCCGTGCCGGCGCATCAATTGGCGATAGAGCGTGACGTGGTTCTTGTGCGGCACGCCGTCTCCGAGTTCTTCGAGGTAGGTCTGGAGCAGGGGTCGCAGCCGTTCAGTCGATGAATGCTGCGCCAGACCGTAGAGCCAGGACCCGTCCACCAGCTTGGTGGGCGCCACCGATGCCAGAAAGTTGAGCGCATGGGCGCGGTTGTGAAAATACTGGCGCTCGCCGCCTGCGCGCCGCCCATCCAGGTAGGCTTGATAGCGCTGCGCCACAGACTGGGCGTTTGCGTGGGCCCACGCATGCAGGTCCTCGGGTGCTTCGCACAATGCGCTGGGGACGTCTTTGCTATCGTCCATCAGCCGCTGCAGCCACTGGGCGGCGTGCTGGCGGGTTTGCAGCGTGGGGGACGGCGTGAGCAGCGCTTCGTAGAGACGACGATAGGGGCCGGCGGCATTCGGGCGCTGCGCATCGTCAGCGCGAGGTGCTTGGCTGCCATGGTGGTCGACGGAGGGAAGAATTTTTTTGTGCAAGCATCGTTGGCGATGGGCTGGAGGAGTGGACCCATGCTGCGATGCTGGAAAGAAGGCAGAAACCACCAGATGGCGCGAACCCCGGTCGGCAAGGTCCTACGCCGCCGATGGCTTCCCCTGCAGCCAGCCCCACGAGCGCAGTTGCTGCAATTCGCCCCCGTGCAGCCGCGGGCCAATGTCGCTACGGTACCGCAGATTGGGCACGATCACTTGGCGAACGCAATCCAGCGCGGCCAGGTTGGCGGCATGCACTGTTGCGCCCACGCCCGTGGCAACGCCCAGGTAGCCGCATGAGCCACTCGCCACCAGCTGTCCCTGATGCAGAGCCACCTCTGAAAAATGCAGGCTGTCTCGCTGTGCCTGCGTGATGGAGGGATCCAGGAACACCGGCAAACCCTTGGACAGTTCCGCATACCCATGCCGGTAGGGAAACGGCGGGACTGTAAGAACCACGCCGCAGGCAAAACCCTTTTTCGTACCGAAGTCCAACGTGTCGCGGCGCAGCATTCGGCGAAAGATGGCGTCCCACGGATCATCGTGAAGCGCTTCGCAAATCGCGAAACCCGGGTAGCCGAACCGGCAAGTGAATTCGAGGGGCCACAGCCCGTTTTCGTTGGCGATGAGGTTCACGTTGATGTAGCCACAGTAACCGCCATCCCGCAGCATGGACAGCAGGGGACGCAGGACGGTGTCGTACAGGCGCGCGCTTTCGTGGTAGCTCACGATGGTGCCCATCTCTCCGGTGAGCTCGCCCAGGTCGCCCGGGAAAAACCGCTTGTGCTCGAAATCGACACACACGGGCGACAGAAAGTCATGGCCGTTGAAATACCCGCCGACCCCGATCTCGATCCCATCGATGAACTCCATCAAGATGAAGTCCGGTGCCTCGGCCTGGTCCACTCGGGTTTTGCCCGCGTGCATGGCCAGCAGGGCGCGCACGTCGGCGCCGTTGCTGGACTGGCCGACGTAGTTGCGCGTGCGCTCGCCGGAGGCCCCGTTGAACTTGAGTACATAACGTGCGGGATGGTCATCAAGGAACACCATCGCTTCGCCATAGTCGGTGAAACGGTGGCAGCCCGCTACCTGCAGTCCCGCGGCCTGCAAGGCACTCTGCCCGAAGGCGCGGTCCGCCTCCAGTCGATCGCCGAGGGCGCTGCCGCCGATGACCTGAAAGCCTTCCGCACGCAATGCATCCTGCAATTCGCCCTGGGTCGCGGATTCGAAGAGGATCACGCCTTCGTTTCCAGCCGCCTTGATCCATCCCAGTTCGCTTTCCCATCCTTCGACCCGCTGCAGGATGCCCTGAAAGACGTCGTGGCACGCAGGGTCTTCAATCACGACCCGCACCTCGTGGCCGCGGTGCTGGAGGCCGCCATACATGGCCGCCAGGTCGTTGGTCTGCCCAATGCCCAGAAATCTCATGCAGCCCGCCTTTGCACCACCACGCCGACGGCCGCGATCCGATCCGCCTTGGCATAGGCCCGCCCTTCCAGTTCCTCTCCGAAGACATCGGGGTCCAGTTCTTCATAGTGCACCGCACAGTCGTGGGCCGCGGCGTAGGCGACAACGGAGTCGCGCAAAGCATCGCGTCCTTCGACGATGGTCGAGCCGGTGTAGAGCAGCAGGCGGCCGGTGGGCGTCAAGCGATCAAGGCTCTCTTTCAAAATGCGATCGGAAAGGGCTTCTCCAAACTGTCCACCTCCGTGCCGGTACGTGCGGTTGGCATCGTCCACCAAGTAGGGCGGGTTGGAGACGATGAGATCGAACCTGCCGGTGACCTCGGAGAAGAGGTCACTTTGAACGCACTGCGCGTAGGGGTAGCCGGCGACTGCTGCATTGGCTTTCGCGTGCAAGAGCGCGCTGGGATTGATGTCCACCAGGACGATCTCGCATCCGTTGGGCTGCGCCTGCCACGCCCTCGCCGCGACGAGTCCTCCCGGCCCGGCGCCGCACCCGACATCGGCAATGCGTGGTGATTCCGGCTGCGGCTGCATTCGCAACTGATGGCGGATGAAACTCGCAAACCGGTAGGTGTCCGGCCCGAAGAAAACGGCATCCTCTTGCGCCGTCGGAAAGGCGGAGTGGGCAAAGAGGAATCCATCGAGCGAACTGAACCGAACGTTGCTTTGCAACAGCCCGTTTGGGGCGGACTGCAGCCAGCCATCGTCTAGCAGAGCGGTTGATAGATCTGGGGGAAGCTGGTCTTTTGGAAAAGGTCGGTTCCATCCAAATGCGTCACGCAGGTCCGAAGCCTCTGGGACGTGCGGCCTTGCAAGCACTCTCTGGTGCGTGAGCGGCGTTACCGTGACGAACCGGTAGCCCATGACCTTGAGCCACTGCCCGAGCCGCTGAAGACTGTGTTGGGCAGAATGCGTGGTGGATGCTTTCATCGGATTTGGCAAGCGGCATTGCAAGGAGAGGGGGCGAGCGGCGAGGGGGGCGGGCGCCGCAGGATGCCAACCGCTGCGATCTTTCAGGGGGCCTCGGCCGTCGTGGTGTAGGACAAAAGAGCCTGCTCGCTGACGATCGTTGCATCGCCGGATCCGGTTTGCGTGGGCTGAATGGGCCGCGGAAGTCGGGATGCTCTTTCAGTGAGGCTACAATTGGAGGCTTTCCCGCAAAAACGTCGCCCGGCAGCAACCAAAGCAATCCCCCAACAAGCAGCAGTCTTCAGGAATGTCTTCCTGCGGACTCCGGGCGACCCGTAACCATTCGGAGAACCCAGTGCTTTTGTCTCTACAGGGATCCTTCCCGCCCGCCATCCTGGCGCTCGCAGACGGCACGGTCTTTATCGGCAATTCGATTGGTGCCACCGGCACCACGGTCGGCGAAGTGGTGTTCAACACCGCCATCACCGGCTACCAGGAAATCCTCACCGACCCGAGCTACTGCCAGCAGATCGTCACCCTGACGTATCCGCACATCGGCAACTACGGTGTCAATACCGAGGACATCGAAGCCGACAAGGTCCATGCCGCAGGCTTGATCATTAAAGACCTGCCGTTGCTGGCCAGCAATTTCCGCAGCACCGAGACCCTCTCGCAGTACCTCGTGCGCGAGAAGACCGTTGCCATCGCCAACATCGACACCCGCAAGCTCACGCGCATCTTGCGCACCCACGGAGCGCAGAACGGCGCCATCGTCGGGCTTGCGGCCGGCGAAGCGGTGACCCAGGCGCGCATCGACGAGGCCCTGGCCGCCGCCAAGGCGGCACCCAGCATGAAGGGCCTGGATCTGGCCCAGGTGGTGAGCACCTCCGCGGCCTATCCGTGGGACCAGACCGAGTGGAAGCTTGGTTCGGGTTACGGCACCCTTGCCGCTCCGCGCTTTCACGTGGTGGCCTACGACTACGGCGTGAAAAAGAACATTCTGCGCATGCTGGCCGAGCGCGGCTGCCGCCTCACGGTGGTTCCGGCCAAGACCCCGGCAGCCGAGGTGCTGGCCATGAAGCCCGATGGCGTGTTCCTGTCCAACGGCCCTGGCGATCCGGCGCCGTGCGACTACGCCATCGAAGCCACGCGCCAGATCATCGATGCCGGCGTACCCACGTTCGGCATCTGCCTGGGCCACCAGATCATGGCCCTGGCCAGCGGCGCGAAGACCTTCAAGATGGACAACAGCCACCATGGCGCGAACCATCCCGTGAAGGACCTGGACAACGGCCGTGTCAGCATCACCAGCCAGAACCATGGGTTTGCCGTGGAGATGGAGTCGCTGCCGTCGACCCTGCGCCCCACGCACATCAGCCTGTTCGACGGCACGCTGCAGGGCCTGGAGCGCACGGACAAGCCCGCGTTCTGTTTCCAGGGCCACCCCGAGGCCTCGCCCGGCCCGCACGACATCGCCTACCTGTTTGACCGCTTCACTGCGCTGATGGAGAAGAAATAATGCCGAAGCGCACAGACCTCAAATCGATCCTCATCATCGGCGCCGGCCCCATCATCATCGGCCAAGCCTGCGAATTCGACTATTCCGGCGTGCAGGCCTGCAAGGCCCTGCGCGAGGAAGGTTACAAAGTCATCCTGATCAACAGCAATCCTGCGACGATCATGACCGACCCGGCCACCGCCGATGTGACCTACATCGAGCCCATCACGTGGCAGACCGTCGAGAAGATCATCGCCAAGGAGCGCCCCGACGCGATCCTGCCGACGATGGGCGGGCAGACGGCGCTCAATTGCGCCCTCGACCTGTGGCGCAATGGCGTGCTGCACAAGTACAAGGTGGAGCTGATCGGCGCCACGCCCGAGGCGATCGACAAGGCGGAAGACCGCCTCAAGTTCAAGGATGCGATGACCCGCATCGGCCTGGGCTCGGCCCGCTCCGGCATCGCCCACAGCATGGACGAGGCGTGGACGGTGCAAAAGACCGTGGGCTTTCCCACGGTGATCCGTCCCAGCTTCACACTGGGCGGCACCGGCGGCGGCATTGCCTACAACCCTGAAGAGTTCGAGACCATCTGCAAGCGCGGGCTGGAGGCTTCGCCCACCAACGAACTGCTGATCGAAGAATCGCTGCTCGGCTGGAAAGAGTACGAGATGGAAGTGGTTCGCGACAAGGCGGACAACTGCATCATCATCTGCTCGATCGAGAACCTCGATCCGATGGGCGTGCACACGGGCGACTCGATCACGGTGGCGCCTGCGCAAACGCTGACCGACAAGGAATACCAGATCATGCGCAACGCGTCCCTCGCGGTGCTGCGCGAGATCGGCGTGGATACCGGTGGCTCCAACGTGCAGTTCTCGGTGAATCCGAAAGACGGTCGCATGATCGTCATCGAGATGAATCCACGCGTATCGCGGTCGTCGGCCCTGGCATCGAAGGCCACGGGCTTTCCGATCGCCAAGGTCGCGGCGAAGCTCGCGGTGGGCTACACGCTCGACGAACTGAAGAACGAAATCACGGGCGGCGCTACGCCCGCATCGTTCGAACCCTCGATCGACTACGTGGTCACCAAGATTCCACGTTTTGCATTCGAGAAGTTCCCCACGGCCGACAGCCGCCTGACCACGCAGATGAAGTCGGTGGGCGAGGTCATGGCCATGGGCCGCACGTTCCAGGAGTCTTTCCAGAAGGCGTTGCGTGGCCTGGAAGTCGGCGTGGACGGCATGAATGAAAAGACGCAGGACCGCGAACTGCTGGAAAAGGAACTGGGCGAGCCGGGTCCCGAGCGCATCTGGTATGTGGGCGATGCCTTCGCCATGGGCCTTTCGGTCGACGAGGTGCATGACCTCACCAAGATCGACAAATGGTTCCTGGTGCAGATCGAAGAGATCGTGAAGATCGAACTGGATCTGGACAAGCTGACCGATGAAAAGGGGGATGGCGCGCTGGCTGCCATCGACGCCGATACGCTGCGAGCGCTCAAGAAGAAGGGCTTTTCCGATCGCCGCCTGGCCAAGCTCCTGCGGACGCAGGAAAAAGCTGTGCGGGAGGCGCGCCGGGCACTCAATGTGCGTCCCGTCTACAAGCGGGTGGACACCTGCGCCGCCGAGTTCGCCACCAACACGGCTTACATGTACTCGACCTACGAGGACGAGTGTGAAGCCGCGCCCACCACCAACAAGAAGATCATGGTGCTGGGCGGTGGCCCCAACCGCATCGGCCAAGGCATCGAGTTCGACTATTGCTGCGTTCACGCCGCACTCGCCATGCGCGAGGACGGCTATGAAACCATCATGGTCAACTGCAATCCGGAAACGGTTTCGACCGACTACGACACGTCGGATCGGCTTTATTTCGAGCCGCTCACGCTGGAAGACGTGCTGGAAATCGTCGACAAGGAAAAGCCCACGGGCGTGATCGTGCAGTACGGTGGTCAGACGCCCCTGAAGCTGGCGCTCGGCCTGGAGGCCGAGGGCGTGCCGATCATCGGCACCAGCCCGGACATGATCGATGCTGCGGAAGACCGCGAGCGCTTTCAGAAACTGCTCAACGACCTGGGGCTGCGCCAGCCACCCAACGCCACGGCACGCACCGAGCCGGAGGCCCTGGAGAAGGCTGCCGCGTTGGGCTATCCACTGGTCGTGCGCCCCAGCTATGTGCTGGGTGGCCGTGCCATGGAAATCGTCCACGAACAGCGGGATCTAGAACGCTACATGCGCGAAGCCGTCAAGGTGAGCAACGACTCGCCCGTGCTGCTGGACCGTTTCCTGAACGATGCCATCGAGTGCGATGTGGATTGCCTGCGCGACCCCGAAGGCAAGGTTTTCATCGGGGGCGTGATGGAGCACATTGAGCAAGCCGGCGTGCACAGCGGCGACTCGGCCTGCTCTTTGCCGCCTTACTACCTGAGCAAGGCCACGGTGGATGAACTCAAGCGCCAGACTGCAGCCATGGCCGAGGGCCTGAGCGTGGTGGGCTTGATGAACGTGCAGTTCGCCATTCAGGAAAAGGATGGCAAGGACGTGATCTATGTGCTCGAAGTGAATCCGCGCGCATCCCGCACGGTGCCCTTCGTCAGCAAGGCCACGGGCATCCAGTTGGCCAAGGTGGCGGCCCGCTGCATGGCGGGGCAGTCGCTGGCGAGCCAGGGCATCACGCGGGAAGTCACGCCGCCTTATTTCAGCGTGAAGGAGGCGGTGTTCCCCTTCGTCAAGTTCCCGGGTGTGGACACGATCCTCGGCCCGGAGATGAAGTCCACCGGCGAAGTGATGGGAGTGGGCAAGACGTTCGGCGAGGCTTTCGTGAAGAGCCAGCTGGGGGCCGGCACGAAGCTGCCGACGTCCGGCAAGGTGTTCCTCACCGTGAAGAACAGCGACAAGCCGCGTGCGGTGGAAATCGGCCGGCAACTGGTCGCCCTGGGTTTCGACTTGGTGGCGACCAAGGGCACGGCTGCTGCGATCTCGGAGGCCGGCGTGCCGGTGACCGTGGTGAACAAGGTGACCGAAGGCCGCCCACACATCGTGGACATGATCAAGAACGACGAAATCGTCATGGTCATCAATACGGTGGAAGAGCGGCGCAATGCGATTGCCGACTCCCGCGCGATCCGCACGAGTTCGCTGCAGGCCCGGGTCACCACCTTCACGACCATCTTCGGCGCCGAGGCGGCCGTGGAAGGCATGAAGCATCTGGACCATCTGGACGTTTATTCCGTGCAGGAACTGCACGCGCAATTGACGGCCTGAACGGCACAGTCAGGTTAAGCGTCCGGCCGCCTCAAACGCGGCATAATCGCCACTGACCAGAGACCGCCGCGCGGCAACGCGCGGCGGTTTCCTTTTGGGGCGTCCGTTTGTGCATCCACGGGTGTGCAAGACGCCAGGAGGGCCGCGCGTTGCGCGGCGTCGAATTGAACGTGGAGACTGATTCAATGGCCACCATTCCCATTACCAAGCGCGGCGCTGAAAAGCTCAAGGAAGAGCTGCACCGTCTGAAGACCGTCGAACGCCCTGCGGTGATCAATGCCATCGCCGAGGCGCGTGCCCAGGGCGATCTGAGCGAAAACGCCGAGTACGAGCGCCAAAGACCGGCAGGGTTTCATCGAAGGCCGCATCCAGGAAGTCGAGAGCAAGTTGTCCGCTGCGCAGATCATCGACCCCACCGCGCTGGACGCGGGCGGCAAAGTGGTGTTCGGTGCCACCGTGAAGCTGGAAGACGAAGAGAGCGGCGATGCCGTCACCTACCAGATCGTGGGCGAGGACGAGGCCGACTTGAAGCTGGGCCTCATCAATGTGTCCAGCCCCATCGCTCGCGCGCTGATCGGCAAGGAAGAGGGCGACACGGCCGAGGTCCAGGCCCCCGGTGGCCTGCGCCGCTATGAAGTGGTGGGCGTGAGCTACATCTGAGCGAAAGACGCTGCCATGTATGACCGCGTGCCCGTTCTGGCCGCCGCATTGTGGTGGGGGAGTCTGTCGGCCATCGGGTTCCTGGCCGTACCGCTCCTGTTCGTGCATTTGCCTACACCGGCGCTGTCCGGCAACATGGCCGCACGCCTTTTCGAGGCACAAACCTTCGTCTCGATCGCTTGCTGCGTGTGCCTTCTCCTGTTGTCCAAACGACGGCATGCAGAGACGCAGGAGGATTGGGCCCAGGCTGCGCTGGTCTTCGTGATCGCCGGGCTTTTACTGGCGTTGCTGGTGCAGTACGGCGTATCGCCCCGCATCGTCGCTCGCCAGAACCTACGGCTGTGGCACAGCGTGGGCAGCGTGATGTACACGTTGCAGTGGGGATGCGCTCTGGCCGTCCTGTGGCGAACGTCCCGGCGCTGATTTCTCGGCGCAGGGGACGGTCCTTTTACTGCCCGTTTACTCTTTCCAGTGCTCGGCCACCCAGGTGGCAGGCTGGATGTGGCGAAAGCGGCGATTGCGCCGGCCCGCAAGGGCATCGGGCGGGTTGCACTCACCGTGAAAGATCACGATGCGCGCGTCGGCCGGAACGATCGGCGGCTTCCAATAATTGGAAGGCCATGCAGGGATGCAGTGGTACTTGAAGCTGGGGCACCAGCCTGCGGGCCAGTAGCTCAGCTTGCCCTGCTGATGCAGGAAGTCCGAAAGGTAGGCCTGTTCGTTGCGAAACTTCCGGCGGATGGCATCGAAGTGACCGCGAAAGTATTCGAGTACGTCGGGGTGTGCACCGATCTCGAACCGATACACCGATGAATTGCCGGTGATACGCCAGGGCCGTTTGTAGTCATGGATGATCAGGAACTCGCCCGGCGCTTCGAAAAAGGCATCCAGGCTGCCGGTGACGACGACATCCACGTCCAGGAACAGTGCGGTGCCTGACAGGCCATGCAGATCGGCGCTGAACGTGGCGAGCTTGGTCCAACCGCGCTCCGGAATGCCGGTGGGCAGATCCAGTGCGGGAATCGGAAGGCATTGCACTTCGGCCCGGATGCCCGTCGAATCATCCGTCAGGCAGACAAAGCGAAAATCCCCAGTGAGATGGCGCCGAACCATGGCGTAAAGCCGGTTCACATATTCGGGGCCGTATTTGGTGCCCCATTTCATGCAGATCACGTGGCGCGTTCGCGCCGTGCTGGAGCCCATCAATCGGCCTGGCGCTTCTTGACGGATTTCTGCTTGGGCTTCTTGGCCCGCTTGATCTGGCCGCCGGGCGTCAATCGCTGGTTGCCAAGGACGCGCAACTGCTTGATCTCGGGCCGCTGGCCGCCGCGCTTGCTGAATTTGAGCACTTTCACATCGCGAGGGCCGGGCATGCGATCTTCGTCGACGGTGCGCTCCTTGGGAGGCTGCGGGCGCCAGAGCACCAGCAACTTGCCGATGTGTTGGATGGGTGCAGCGTTGAGTTCTGCCGCCAATGTCTGGTAAATCTGTTCGCGCGATGTCCGGTCGTCGCTGAAGACGCGGACTTTGATCAATCCGTGGGCATTGAGGGCAGCGTTGATTTCTTTTTGGACAGCGGGGGTCAACCCATCGCCGCCGATCAGGACGACGGGGTCCAGATGGTGGGCATTAGCGCGGTGTTCCCGGCGCTCTGCGGGAGTCAATTGAATTTGGGGCATGGGCCGTATTATCGAGGCAGGATGAAAACAAACACGAAAAGCAAGAAGGTGAACAAGGCATGGCTCCATGACCATGTCAACGACACCTACGTCAAGCTCGCCCAGAAAGAGGGCTATCGCGCCCGTGCCGCTTACAAACTCAAGGAAATCGATGAGCAGCTGGGGCTGATCAAGCCAGGGCACATCGTGGTCGACCTGGGCTCCTCGCCAGGGGCCTGGAGCCAGTACCTGCGGCGTCGCATGTCGCCAGGAGGCGCGGCAGTCGGCCAACTCAACGGCACCATCATCGCCCTGGATCTGCTGCCCATGGAGCCGATCGAAGGGGTCGGCTTTCTCCAGGGCGATTTCCGGGAGGACGATGTTCTGGCGCAGTTGCAGGAAGCCGTCCAGGGGCGGGCTGTCGACGTGGTGGTTTCCGACATGGCCCCCAATCTGTCCGGAATCGAGTCAGCCGACGCGGCGCGCATTTCCCACCTGATCGAACTGGCCGTCGAATTCGCCGTGCAGCACCTCAAACCCGAAGGGGCGCTCGTGGTCAAGCTGTTCCATGGCAGCGGGTATGCGCAGCTGGTGCAGTTGTTCAAGGAAACATTCAAGGTGGTCAAACCCATCAAGCCCAAAGCCTCGCGGGACAAATCTTCCGAGACTTTTTTGGTGGGAATCGGCTTGAAAAAGCAGGCTTGAACAGTATGAACGCGGTTCGTCAGCGGTTGCAACCCATGCCAATGCAGTCTTGCCGTGGGTTGACCATGGCCTCTGCTGGGGTAAATCGCACCGCCTTCCACCTTGAAACGCCTAAAATGCGCCCTAAATGCGCTAGGACGTCTCCATGACACGTTCATGGCGTTATCCCCTTTGCTTCTGGAGCCCCGCTTGAACAATCAGTGGTTTTCAAAAATTGCCGTGTGGCTGGTCATCGCCATGGTGCTCTTTACGGTGTTCAAACAGTTCGACACCCGTTCAGGCGCCAGCGCGGGCTCCGTGGGGTACTCCGAATTCCTGGAGGAGGTGCGCAGCAACCGGATCAAGAGCGCCACGATCCAGGAAGGGCAGGGTGGCACGGAGATCATTGCCACTACCACCGATGACCGCAAATTGCGCACCACCGCGACCTATCTGGACCGCGGATTGGTCGGCGATCTGATCAACAACAACGTCAAGTTCGACGTCAAGCCACGGGAAGAGGGCTCGCTTTTGATGACCCTGCTCGTCAGCTGGGGCCCCATGCTCCTGCTGATCGGCGTGTGGGTGTACTTCATGCGTCAGATGCAGGGTGGCGGCAAGGGCGGGGCTTTCAGCTTCGGCAAGAGCAAGGCCCGCATGCTGGACGAGAACAGCAATCAGGTGACCTTTGCCGACGTGGCAGGATGCGACGAAGCCAAGGAAGAAGTCAAGGAAGTCGTCGACTTCCTCAAAGACCCTCAGAAATTCCAGAAACTCGGTGGCCGCATTCCTCGGGGCCTTCTGTTGGTGGGCCCTCCGGGCACGGGCAAGACGCTGCTGGCGAAGTCCATTGCCGGCGAAGCCAAGGTTCCGTTCTTCAGCATTTCCGGCTCCGACTTCGTGGAAATGTTCGTGGGCGTGGGCGCGGCCCGCGTGCGCGACATGTTCGAAAACGCCAAGAAGAATGCGCCCTGCATCATCTTCATTGATGAAATCGATGCGGTGGGCCGCCAGCGCGGCGCCGGCCTGGGTGGTGGCAATGACGAACGCGAACAGACCTTGAACCAGATGCTGGTCGAGATGGACGGCTTCGAGACCAATCTCGGGGTGATCGTGGTGGCCGCCACCAACCGCCCTGACATCCTGGATGCCGCCTTGCTGCGCCCGGGCCGATTCGACCGCCAGGTGTATGTGACGCTGCCCGATATCCGCGGCCGTGAGCAGATCCTGAACGTGCACATGCGAAAGGTGCCCGTCGGCCAGGACGTGAACCCGAGCGTCATCGCTCGTGGAACTCCCGGCATGTCGGGCGCGGATCTGGCCAATCTTTGCAACGAAGCGGCTTTGATGGCGGCACGCCGCAGTGCGCGCACCGTGGAGATGCAGGATTTCGAGAAGGCCAAGGACAAGATCATCATGGGCCCCGAGCGTAAGAGCATGGTGATGCCCGAGGAAGAGCGCCGCAATACGGCCTACCACGAGTCTGGCCACGCGCTGATCGGCAAGTTGCTGCCCAAGTGCGATCCGGTCCACAAGGTCACCATCATTCCGCGTGGTCGTGCACTGGGCGTGACCATGAGCCTTCCCGAAAAGGACCGCTACAGCTACGACCGCGAGTACATGCTGAACCAGATCAGCATGCTGTTCGGCGGACGGATTGCCGAAGAGGTGTTCATGAACCAGATGACCACCGGCGCCAGCAACGATTTCGAACGTGCCACCTCGATCGCCCGGGACATGGTGACGCGTTACGGCATGACGGAGGCGTTGGGCCCGATGGTCTATGCCGAGAACGAGGGCGAGGTTTTCCTCGGCCGCTCGGTGACCAAGACCAACAACATGAGCGAGCAGACGATGGAAAAGGTCGATGGCGAGGTTCGCCGCATCATCGACGAGCAATACGCGTTGGCACGCAAGCTGATCGAAGACAACAGCGACAAGATGCATGCCATGGCCAAGGCGCTGCTGGAGTGGGAGACGATCGACACCGAGCAACTCGACGACATCATGGCAGGCAAGCCTCCGCGTCCTCCCAAGGACTGGACGCCTCGCACGCCGTCGTCGGGTGGGGATAACTCGGGCGGCGGCACGCCGGCCGTGACGACCGAACCTGCTCCTTCGGCCGCTTGAGCCTGCGGCGGAACGCTGCAACCAACAACGGGGCCTGTGTGCCCCGTTTTTGTGTTCTTCTCGTTTAAACCATTCCACGTGTCGATGCACTGGCAGACCAGCCGATTCCAGATCGATCTCTCACGGCCTCGGGTCATGGGTATCGTGAATGCCACTCCGGATTCCTTTTCCGATGGCGGGCGGCACGCCACCACCCTGGACGCGATGCGCCACTGTGAAAGCCTGCTGGCGCAGGGGGCCGACATTCTGGACATCGGGGGGGAATCCACCCGCCCAGGCAGTCCCGCCGTCTCGCTGGATGAGGAGTTGGCTCGGGTGTTGCCGCTGGTCCGGTTGGCGGTGGGCCTGGGCGTGCCATTGTCCATCGACACCTACAAGCCCGAGGTGATGCGTGCGGTGCTGGACATGGGCGCTGACATCATCAACGACATCTGGGCCCTTCGGCAACCCGGAGCCATGGCCGTGGTGGCCGGCCATCCTGCATGCGGGGTGTGCCTGATGCACATGCACCGCGACCCCCAAACCATGCAGGCGGCTCCGATGGAGGGAGACGTGGTCTCTCAAGTGCTATCTTTTTTAGAGCAATGTGCTCTAGATTTACATGCGCTGGGGGTCGAAAAGAGTCGCATCGTGCTGGACTGCGGCATCGGCTTTGGCAAGACGGTGGAGCAGAACTTCGCGCTCCTTGCCAGCCAGCCTTTGCTGTCCCGCGCGGGCTACCCCTGGCTGGCTGGCTGGTCGCGCAAATCGTCGCTCGGTGCGGTCACGCAGTGGCCGGTTTCAGAGCGCATGGTCCCGAGCGTGGCCGCGGCGTTGTTGGCCGTGGAGCGTGGCGCGCGCATCGTGCGTGTGCACGATGTGCGCGAAACCGTCGCCGCATTGCAAGTCTGGCAGGCCTCTCAAATTCCCCCACCCTCACTCTAGCCTGCGGATATCCTTCAGGCGGAGGCAAAAAATCATGACACGTCGATATTTCGGTACGGATGGCATCCGCGGCACCGTAGGGCAGGCGCCCATCACTCCCGACTTTGTGCTGCGGCTCGCGCATGCGGTGGGCCGGGTTTTGCGCCGCAAGGAGGAGCGGCCCACGGTGTTGATCGGGAAGGACACGCGCATTTCCGGCTACATGCTGGAGAGCGCGCTGGAGTCCGGCTTCAACTCTGCAGGGGTGGATGTGGTACTGCTGGGCCCTTTGCCCACGCCCGGCGTGGCGTACCTGACACGTGCCCAGCGCGCCAGCCTGGGTGTTGTGATCAGCGCCAGCCACAATGCCTATCCGGACAATGGCATCAAGTTCTTCAGCGCTCAAGGGACGAAGCTCTCCGATGAGTGGGAAATGGCGGTGGAGTCGGCTCTGGATGAAGCCCCGGTCTGGGCGGACTCCGCCTCGTTGGGCAAAGCGAGGCGCCTGGAAGATGCGGCAGGCCGCTACATCGAATTTTGCAAGAGCACATTCCCGCAGGATCTGACCCTCAAGGGGGTGAAAATCGTGGTGGATGCGGCCCACGGCGCGGCGTATCACATCGCGCCCAAGGTGTTTCATGAACTGGGCGCGGAAGTGTTGGCCATCGGCTGCTCCCCCGATGGCCTGAACATCAACCACCAAGTCGGTGCGACCCATCCCGAAGCCTTGGTGCGGGCGGTCCGGGCCAACCACGCGCACTTCGGCGTGGCGTTGGATGGTGACGCGGATCGGCTCCAGATGGTGGACGCGGCGGGGCGCCTCTACAACGGCGACGAACTGCTGTATCTCATGGCCTCTGACCGTTTGGGCCGGGGCGAGCCGGTGCCGGGCGTGGTCGGCACGCTCATGACCAACATGGCGGTAGAGCTTGCGCTCAAGGCGCAGGGCATACAGTTCGTGCGTGCCAAAGTCGGCGACCGCTATGTGCTGGAAGAGTTGGCCCGCCATCGCTGGCTTTTGGGCGGAGAGGGTTCAGGGCACCTGTTGGCCCTGGACCGCCATACGACCGGCGATGGCCTCATCAGCGCCCTCCAGGTGCTTCAGGCGTGTGTTCGCAACGCCTGCGGTTTGCCGGACATGCTGGCGAGTGTGCAACTCTTTCCGCAGGTGCTCCTCAATGTCCGGCTGGCTCCAGGGCAGGATTGGAAGAGCAACACCACCTTGTCAGACACCTTGCGTTCCGTGGAGGCGGCATTGGGCGAAACCGGGCGGGTATTGATCCGCGCCAGCGGAACCGAACCTCTGCTGCGCGTGATGGTGGAGGCCAGCAATGCCGACCATGCCAATCACTTCGCGCAACAACTGGCAGATGCGGCGCGTGCGGGGTGAGTCCATCTGCGGCGTGCTTCAGTATCTGAGCCTGCGCAGCGTCTGATCCGGCCTATTGCGCTGCATGCTGCCGCTGTAGCAGGGCGGTGATCTGGTGGGCGGGCAAAGGCTTGCTGAAGTAATAGCCCTGTGCTTCGTCGCAACCTTGTTCGCGAAGGTATGACAGCTGCTCGCTCGTTTCCACGCCCTCGGCCGTGGTCCGGATGCCCAGAGCCTGCGCCATGCGAATGATGGCGCTGACGATGGCCCGGTCGTTGCTGTCATTGCCCAAGTCCCGCACGAACGACTGGTCGATCTTGAGCTTGTAGATTTGGAAGCGCTTGAGTTGGCTCAGCGAAGAATATCCCGTGCCGAAATCGTCCATGGACATGCGCACGCCCCGGGCATGCAACTGGTCCATGGTGGCGATGGCGGAACGGGGGTCGTCCACTGCGACGCCTTCGGTCAGTTCGAGCTCCAGCCGGTTGGCCCGCAGCGAAGTGCTGTCCAGAAGCCGGCTGACCAGTTCGGGCAACTGCGGCTGTCTGAACTGCAGTGCCGATAGATTGACCGCCATGGCCAGCCAGTCCATGCCCATGGTGTGCCAGTGCTGCAACTGGTCCAAGGCTGTATGCATGACCCATTCGCCGATCTGCAGGATCTGGCCGCTGTCTTCTGCGATGGGGATGAACTCTGCGGGAGAGATGCTCCCGAGGTCGGGATGCTCCCAGCGGAGCAGCGCTTCCACGCTGCGGATCTCGCCCGTCGCGATGGTGATCTGCGGTTGGTAGTGCAAATGCAGCTGGTTGCGCTCCAGAGCGCGCCGCAGGGCATTTTCCAGAAGGAGGGCACGCACCGACTGGGCCTGCATTTCCGGGGTGAAGAAGCGGTAAGTGTTTCGACCGTCCAGCTTTGCCCGGTACATGGCCACATCGGCGGACTGGGTCAGGGTGTCGAAATCCGCGCCGTCCTGTGGAAACAGTGCGATGCCCATCGAAGGCGCCATCGTGAGTTCGTGGTGCCCAATCTGGTAATGCTGGCGCGACGCCTCCTGCAGCTTGCCTGCGACACGTGCCGCTCCATGCGCGTTGGCCCCGGGCAGCAGCAGAATGAATTCGTCGCCCCCTAAGCGCGAAACGGTGTCCTTGTCCCGCACGACCGCCCGGAGCCTTTTGGCGATTTCCACCAGCAGAGCATCTCCGACCCGGTGGCCCAGCGAGTCGTTCACGTGCTTGAAGTGATCGAGGTCGAGGAAGATCACAGCGAGGGGCGTGCCCCCTTCGCTGGCAGCGCGGATCGCAAGGTGGCTGCGCTCAGCCAGGAGCGTGCGGTTCGGCAGACCGGTCAATGGATCATAGTGGGCCAGCCAATAGATGCGTTCCTGGTCGTGCTTGCGATCGTTGATCTCGCGATGCAGGTTGTCCACGGTTTCGCTGAGCTGCCGCGTCCGCTGGTGCACCTGACGCTCCAGGTCAGCATGCATCCGGGCCAGCTCTGCCTGTGCCTGGCGCTGCTCGCTGACATCCATGGCAATGCAAACCGATCCATTGGCCGGACGGGCAGGGTCGATGGCCTTGACGCGCACTTCGCACACCACGGCACGGCCATCCTTGCCGCGCAAGGTCATCTCGCCCACGAAGATCTTGCCGTCCGTCAGTGGTTCGTAGCAGCGCTTTTTCGCATCTTCCCAGTCCGCGTCGCTGAAATGCCATTGCCGCGTCGCTGCGTTGGCCAGCTCCCCAGGACCATAGCCCAGCATCTGTTCGAAGTGCTGGTTGCACCGCGTCATGCGCTGATTGGAGATGAACGCGATGCCCACCATGGCGTGGTCGAAAAGGGCCTGCTTTTCCTGCACTACGGCGTGAAGCTGGGTTTGCGCATGCCGCTGCTCATCGATGTCATCGATGATCCAGATCGAGCCTTCCGCCGTGTCGGCGGGGTTGATCAGCCGACCGGCCAAGCTGCTCCAGAACAAGCGGCCGTTGCAGCGCCGCATCTGGCATTCCGTGCGGTAGGTATCCCCACGCGCAAGCACCGGATAGGCATTGCGTCCCAAGTCCCGGAACGCGTCGAGGGTGGGATACAGGGCCTGGCTGCTCAGCCCGATGGTTTCCTCGACCGTTTCATAGCCAAAGATATCGGCATAGCGTTGGTTGCAGCGAACGATCTGCCGTTGGCGGATGAAAACGATGCCCACCCCGGCGCTGTCCAACAAAGTCTGCTGCTCGCGAAGGATGCGTTGCAAAGTCGGCCCGGGCTGAGAAAGTACGGGCGCATCAAGCGTGGGGCACATGGAAATGAGTGAAGCCCTGGCGGGCGGCAAGTTGTGCGAAAGTGTAGCAGTCGCCCCTGAAATCCCGAGTTCGGGATTGTCTCGATCAAAAGCGCGATGCATATCTTCTGGCAGGCCAGGCTCCGTCCTTTCCAAGTCATGAAGCTGTCATGGCCTGGACATGGCGGCGTCACTGCCGTTTGCCACAGTCTCGTCCAAGCGGGAAGGGCAACGCTCCTTCAAGCTGTGATCCAACCACCCTTGCAGGGAGAGACGAGTGAACGAACTACCCATCCCGACGATGCCCTTGTGTCCAGACTCATTGCCCAGGGGGTCACTTCATCGCCCTGGCCATTCGGGCGATGTGGCAAGCCGTTTGTCCACCGAAGGCGGGGTGGAAGTGGCTTGGGCGCGACATCTCGACGAAGTCCGGGAAGCCCAGCGCCTGAGGTTCGAGGTGTTCGCATCGGAGATGGGAGCGCGACTCAATACCTCGGTGGCCGGCCATGACGTGGACCTTTTCGACGAATATTGCGAGCACCTGCTGGTTCGGGACATCGCCACGCGTCAGGTCATTGGTACCTACCGCGTACTCACTCCCGCTCAAGCCCGCCGGGTCGGCGGTACCTACAGCGATACCGAGTTCGACCTGACACGGCTGCGCACGCTCCGCTCTCGAATGGTCGAGTTGGGGCGAAGCTGTGTCCATCCCGACTATCGGCACGGAGGCGTGATTCTGGCGCTTTGGAGCGCCCTGGCGGATTTCATGGTGCGCAATCAACTCGACACCATGATCGGTTGCGCCAGCATTCCCATGCTGCACAACGGGGTGGTGAGCGGCGATGCGGCTGCAAGCATCTGGAGCCAAGTGCAGAAGTCGCATCTGGCACCCATCGAGTTCCATGTGCGCCCGCGGTTGCCGTTGCCTGTGGATCAATTGGATGGATCACTGGCGATCGAGCCGCCCGCCCTCATCAAGGGCTATTTGCGCCTGGGGGCACGTGTTCTCGGTGCGCCGGCCTGGGACCCTGATTTCAACTCAGCCGATTTGCCAATGCTCATGCGCATTGCGGATTTGCCTTCGCGATACCGCAAGCATTTTCTCGGAGTGTGACGGCGCCTTATCTGTCATGAACATCAGCAAACCTTCCGTGACGCCTTCACCGGAATGTCATGAAAATGTCATGGTGACTGCCAATACTGGGGTGGAACCCATCCCTTCCAAAGCAGCCATGCCGTCGCCTTCCGAGCCTCTCCCCGAATCGTCTCTTCAATCTGCTGTGCCTAACGGGGAAGTCGAGGGGGCCAATGTGCCCCCTTTGCCAGAGAAATCGTTGAACTCCGATCCTGATTTTCTCAATCGCGACCACAGCATTCTTGCTTTCAATGAGCGGGTATTCGACTGGGCCGCCCGGGTCGATGTGCCGCTGCTCGAGCGTTTGCGATACCTCTGCATCGTTTCTTCCAATCTCGATGAATTTTTCGAGGTGCGTGCCGCGGCCCATCTGACTGCCGCTCAGAACGGCGATACCAAAGGCCCGTATACCGTCGCTTCGTTCGAGGAGCTGGCTGCCAAAGCCCATGACCTTGTCGCGCGGCAATACGCGCTGTACAACGACTCGCTCACCCCGGCCTTTGCAGCCCAGAACATCCACATCGTCTCCCACGGCGACCGTACCGGGGCACAGAGACGCTGGGTGAACGAGTATTTCGACCGGGAGGTTCGTCCTCTGCTGATCCCGGTCGGCCTGGACCCGTCGCATCCGTTCCCGCAGGTCGCCAACAAGTCGCTGAATTTCATCGTGCGTTTGAAAGGCAACGATGCCTTTGGACGCGAGAATGAAATTGCCATCGTCAAGGTGTCTCGCGTCTTGCCGCGCCTGATACGCATGCCCGCCAAAGTGGCCGTGACAGGAGCGCAGTTTGTCAGTCTGTCCAGCATTGTGCGGGCACACCTGGCAGAGCTCTTCACCGGGCGCGAAGTGACCGAGTTTTCCCAGTTCCGTGTCACGCGCCATTCCGATCTGGCCGTGGATGAAGACGATGTGCGCAATCTGCGCACGGCGCTGCGTCAGGGGTTGGAGCACCGCCACTATGGCCAAGCGGTACGGCTGGAGGTGTCATCGAGCTGTTCGCGGTTCTTGTCAGATTTTCTGCAATTGCAGTTTGCCCTTCCCGATGCGGCGCTGTACCGCGTGCATGGCCCGGTGAATCTGGTCAGGCTCTCGCAATTGGTGGACCTGGTGAACGATCCGGCACTGCTGTTTCCTCCATGGCGTTCCGTATGGCCACGTCAAATCCAGTCGGGAAGCTCGCTCATCGAACAGATCGGTCGGCGCGATGTGCTGGCCCACCAGCCTTTCGAGAGTTTCGACGCCGTGCTGGCGTTCCTGCGCGAGGCGGTCAACGACCCGCAGGTACTTGCCATCAAGCAAACCATTTACCGCACGGGAGCCGATTCGGAATTGATGGAGTTGCTGCGGGAGGCCGTCCGGCGCGGCAAGGAAGTCATGGCGGTGGTGGAATTGAAGGCGCGCTTCGACGAAGAGGCCAACATCAATTGGGCGGAAGCCCTGGAGTCCATCGGGGCGCAGGTCGTGTACGGTGTGGTGGGCTTGAAGACACACGCCAAGATGCTGCTGGTCACGCGCCGCGAAGGCCGGCACCTGCGCCGCTACGGCCATCTTTCCACGGGCAACTACAACCCGCGGACCGCCCGCCTGTACACCGATCTGAGCTATTTCACGGCCGATGCCGAAGTCACCGCCGACATGGATGCGGTGTTCAATCATCTGGCGAGCCAGAACAAGCTGCCCAAATTGCGCAAGCTGGTGCTCGCGCCTTTCCATTTGCAGCAGCACATGCTGGACATGATCGAGCGGGTGGGAGAGTCCGCGGCCAAGGGCGACGATGCCCGCATCGTGGCCAAGATGAATGCCCTGACGGACGATGTGCTGATGCGCGCGCTCATCAAGGCGGGGCAGCAAGGTGCGCGCATCGATCTCATCGTGCGGGGTGCCTGCATGCTGCCGGCGCAACGCAAGGGCATCACGGACAACATTCGGGTGCGTTCGGTCATCGGACGTTTTCTGGAGCACACCCGGGTGTTCTATTTCCGGGCGGGCAAATCAGAGGATCTGTATCTGTCCAGCGCGGACTGGATGAACCGCAACATGCTGCGTCGTGTGGAGTTGGCCTGGCCCATCACCGACAAGGAACTGCGGCAGCGCATCATCGATGAATGCCTGGTGGCTTACCTGCGGGACGATCGGGACGCCTGGACTCTGCAGCCCGACGGTACGTATGAGCGCGCGCCGCATCCCGTGTCTGGTAAAGGTGCGCAAAAAGCCCTGATGGACCGCTATGCTGCGGCGGCGGGCCGAACAATGGCCCACGGCGGCGGCAGTTCCAAGGCATGATGGATCTGATCCTCTGGCGCCACGCGGAGGCTGAAGAACTCCGTGAGGGAGAAGACGATCTGGATCGTCCTTTGACCGCCCGCGGAGAGAAGCAAGCGGCGCGCATGGCTGCTTGGCTGGATCGGCAACTGCCCGATGGGTTGCGCGTGTTGTCCAGCCCCGCTCGCCGCACCGAGGCCACTGCGAAGGCCCTGGGGCGCAAGTACAAACTGCGCGCCGAGCTATTGCCTGGTGGCACTCCGCAGGAACTGTTGGAACTGGCGCAATGGCCGAAGTCGCGCGGCGCCGTACTGGTGGTGGGGCATCAGCCGGTGTTGGGCCAAGCCGTTGCAAGCCTTTTGGCCTTGCAGGCACCGGAATGTGCGATCCGCAAAGGGTCGGTGTGGTGGCTGCGTCAGCGGCAACGGCCGGAGACCACGGAAACCATCCTGCTGGCCGTGCAGTCCCCGGATTTTCTCTGAGACCAACACCACCATGGGTGCCAGGGCCAACCGGCGCCGAGGGCTCCTGGCTTACTTGCGCGCTGTCTTCGCCGGCTTGGCAGCCTTCTTCGCGGCTGGTACAGGCTGCGCAGGCGCTTGCGCCTTTGGGCGACCGGTCTTGATGGACGGAACGGCCTGCAGCGCCTTCGCCAATGCATCGTCACCCAGCGCAGAAAGCAGCTTGAGGCCCGCGCGCAGCAATTCGCTCTTCTTGGCAGTCGTGCCCAGTTGCCCGGTGCGCAGCTTCAGTGCTTCGATGGCAGCGTACTCGTCTTTGGGAATGGTGAAGCTGTCACGCATGAGCTTGGGCTTCTTGGCCTTGGGGTCACGGGCCGCGCTGGGCGCAGCGGGCTGGGCAGCCGCCTTGCGGGCCGGGGCCTTCTTGGAAGCAGCGGCCTTGCTGCGTGGGGCGGGCTTGGCTGAAAGGGCTGCACTCGCTGCAGGAGCAGCGGTTTCTGCAGTGTTCGAGGCAGAAGCGGCGGAAACGTCTGAGGTACTGGGCATATCGGTTAAATGAGAAAACGGTATATACAGTTTATACCGTTTCATACAACGATTTGTCCATCATTGCAGCTCGGCGGCGAACTCCCAAGGCGTTTTGATCCAGGCCGTGCTTTCTTCTCGAAGAAGATGAGCGGACTGTGGATACGCGGCCGACCAGCCGGGGCGTGTGGACAAAGCGAATCGATTGCCCTGCTGGGAAAGCGACAACCCTTGCATGTCGGGCGTGCGGCGGGCGTGGCAAAGCGCCACGGCGATGCGCAGGCAGACCAACTGCAGCGCCAGGTCGGGATCGTCAAGGTCGGCTTCGAGCTTGCGGACCTTCCCCCGATGGCCTTTCACCAGCAGTCCCAGCCGGTGCAGTTCCCATACCGCAAAGCCGGCGGCGTCGGTATGGTCCAGGATGTACGCGCCATGGTGGTGGTACTCGCTGTGAGAAATGCGGCATCCCACTTCGTGTAACTGCGCGGCCCAGGCCAGTTTCCGCTCGGCACGTTCGCAGGGCTTGCGGCACGCTTGCGTGAACAACCAACAGGCCGTCTTTGCCACCCGCTCCGCGTGATCGATGTCCACCGCGAACCGGTGCATCAGCCCTCGCACCGTGGACGATCGCAAGTCCGTTTCCGGCAGTTCACGGTCGAGCAGGTCGTACAGCGCTCCTTGGCGCAATGCCCCTTGCGCCACCTGCATCTGATCGATCTGCAGTAACTCGAAAATGGCGCGCAACACGCTGAGGCCGCCGCCGATCACGCTGCGGCGTTCTTCCTTGAGCCCCTCCATGCGCACCCTGTCTGCGGAACGGACACGCAGCAGTTGCTCCTGCAGCCAATCCAGCCCCTGGCGCGTGATGAGTCCGCCGGGATGGCCTGCCGCGGCAAGAACGTCCCCCACCGCCCCGACCGTGCCAGACGACCCGTAAGCCACGTCCCAGGTGTCCGGCCGGTAGATGTTGAGCGCTTCGTCCAGCACAGCCTGGGCCGCAATCTCGGCCGTCCGGAATGCCTGGGGCGTGAAGATGCCTTCCGGAAAATACCGGCTGGACCAGGCCACGCTGCCCACCCGATAGGATGCGACGGCACGCGCCGAAAATTGCTGCCCCAGAATCAGTTCGGTGGATCTTCCGCCAATGTCCACGACCAGCCGACGTTCGTCGGACTGCGGAAGCAGCCGAGCGACCCCTTGATAGATCAGGCGGGCTTCTTCAGGACCCGAAACCACCTCGATCCGGTGGCCCAGGATGTCGCTGCCGCGTTGGAGAAACACCTCGCGATTGCGCGCTTCCCGCAGGGTCTGCGTGGCGACGGCGCGGACGTGATGGGGTTCGAAGGCGGTCAGGCGTTCTGCAAAGCGGGCAAGGCAGTCCCAACCACGCTGCATCGCCTCGGGGGTCAGGTTGCGGTCTTCATCCAGGCCATTGCCCTGGCGAACCGTTTCCTTGAGGTATTCCACACGCTGGATATGGCCGTGTTCGAAACGCCCGATTTCCAGGCGAAAGCTGTTGGATCCGAGATCCACAGCGGCAAGCAGTGTTCCGTCGTGCATGTTGTTGCGCAAGGCGCGCTGGTTTTCAGGCGGGGCAGCATAGCACCTGCCTCTCCAGTCGATGGCGCATCGGAGCTGTGCCAGGAAGGGCAGGGGATGCCGCCCCTCCTGCAATGTCGATTCAGTTACTTCTTGGCTGGTGGCATCAGCACGCGGTCGACCACGTGCACCACCCCATTGCTGGCGGGAATGTCGGCTTGAACGACCATCGCATCTTCCACGGTCACGAAGGTGCCGGCGCGCGACAGTGTGATCTCGCTGCCTTGCAGGGTTTTCGCCGAGCCAGGCTGGATGTCGGCCGCCTTCAGCCGCTTGGGAACAATGTGGTAGTTCAAGACCGCCTGCAGCTTGGATTTATCAGCCTGGAGTTCTGCCATGGTCTTGGCTGGCACAGCCTTGAACGCTTCATCGGAAGGGGCGAAGACCGTGTAAGGGCCGTTGGCAGCCAGCGTATCCGCCAGACCGGCTTGCGTGGCCAGCGTGCGGAAGGTGCTGATGGAGGGGGTTGCCGCCAGCGCGGCGGGAATGGGGCTGGAGGCGCTGGGGCCCGTGGCACAAGCGCTCAGCGTCGCGGCAGTCAGGGCAGCAAGCAGAAAAGGAAAGACGTAGCGGCGGTACATGTTGGGTTCTCCGAAGGGTTGCCGACGGTGTCGGTGCGCCGGAGGCTACGCAGCAATGATGACGATTGCGTGACAAGCAAAGACGGATGTGCCTCTGAAAATCGCAAATGACAGCTTGCAGGGGGTGTCACGATGGTGTCATAAAGCGCTTCTAGAGTCGCCTCACTGATTCTTTCAACCAAGAGGTTCCTACATGAAACTGTCTGTGATTCGGATTCTGGTGTCTGGTGTGGTCGCGGCCGGCGCTTTTTCCAGCGCCTGGGCCCAGCAGGAAGCCACGGGTGCTGGCGCGAGTTTCCCCGCACCGCTGTACTCCAAGTGGGCAGCCGACTACAACAAGGCCACCGGCGTCAAGATCAACTACCAGTCGGTGGGCTCGGGTGCCGGTCTGCGCCAGATCGAAGCCAAGACGGTGGATTTCGGTGCGTCCGACGCGCCCCTCAAAGACGATGAACTGGCCAAGAAAGGCCTGCTGCAGTTCCCCACCGTGATTGGTGGCGTGGTTCCCGTGGTGAACATCAAGGGCATCTCGCCCGGCCAGATCAAGCTGAGTGGGCAAGTGCTGGGCGATATCTACCTGGGCAAGGTGACGAACTGGAACGATGCGGCCATCAAGGCGCTGAACCCCGGCGTGAACCTTCCGGACGCCGCCATCGCTCCCGTCCGCCGTGCGGACGGCTCGGGCACCAGCTTCATTTTCACGAACTACCTGTCCAAGGTGAATGCCGAGTGGAAGTCCAAGGTGGGTGAGGGCACCGCGGTGAACTGGCCCACCGGCGCCGGCGGCAAGGGCAACGAAGGCGTTGCCGCTTTCGTGGGCCGTCTGCCGAACTCCATCGGCTACGTGGAATACGCCTATGTGAAGCAGAACAAGCTGAACTACGTCCAGCTGCAGAATGCGGACGGCGCTTTCGTGTCGCCGGAAGACAGCGCCTTCAAGGCCGCCGCTGCCGGCGCCGACTGGGCCAAGAGCTTCTATCAGATCCTCACCAACCAGCCAGGCAAGGATGCATGGCCGATCACGGGTGCCACCTTCATCCTGATGCACAAGACGCAGGACAAGCCCGCGCAGGCAACCACCTCGCTCAAGTTCTTCGAGTGGGCCTACAAGTCGGGCGACAAGACGGCGGCGGACCTGGACTACGTGCCCATGCCTGACTCCGTGAAGAACGTCATCATCAAGTCCTGGGGTGACATCAAGGACACTTCCGGCAAAGCCGTTTCGCTGAAGTGATCCCATGGTGGCCCGCCGACGCGGGCCACCAGTTCGTTTTTTCTTATGGAAGGCACAGCAGTGTCCAGCACCATGCCAGTACGTCAGTCGTCCTCGATGCCGGTTCGCGCCGAGGCTCCCCGTACCACGCCGCCCCCGCGGTCGCCGCTCCTGTCGGGCGTGATGGCCGATCGGGTTTTCGGCTTTCTCGCCCGCGGTGCGGCCCTGCTCACGCTGGCGCTGCTCGTGGGTATTTTGTTGTCGCTCGTGGTCGGTGCCTGGCCTTCGATCGAGAAGTACGGCCTGACCTTCCTCACGCGCAGCGTGTGGGACCCCGTGCAGAACGACTACGGCGGCCTGGTGATGATCTATGGCACGCTCGCCACATCGTTCATCGCGTTGCTCATCGCCGTTCCCGTGAGCTTCGGCATTGCGCTGTTCCTGACGGAACTCTCGCCCGCCTGGCTCAAGCGTCCCTTGGGCACGGCCATCGAGTTGCTGGCGGCGGTTCCTTCCATCGTGTATGGCATGTGGGGCCTGATGGTGTTCGGCCCCATTCTGGCCACCTGGGTCCAGCAGCCGCTGCAGTCGCTGTTCAGCGGTATTCCTTATCTGGGCGCCCTGGTGTCCGGCCCCCCGGTCGGTATCGGCATCCTTTCGGCCGGGATCATCCTGGCCATCATGATCATTCCGTTCATCGCAGCGGTGATGCGGGATGTTTTTGAAGTCACCCCTGCGCTGCTCAAGGAATCGGCCTATGGGCTGGGCTCCACCACCTGGGAGGTGGTGTGGAAGGTTGTGCTGCCCTACACCAAGACGGGTGTGCTGGGGGGCGTGATGCTGGGCCTCGGCCGTGCATTGGGCGAGACGATGGCCGTGACCTTCGTGATCGGCAACATGAACCAACTCAATTCGCTGTCGGTCTTCGAAGCCGCCAACAGCATTACCTCCGCACTGGCCAACGAGTTCGCCGAAGCCGGCGAAGGCCTGCATCAGGCCTCGCTCATCTACCTGGGCCTGGTGCTGTTCTTCATCACCTTCGTGGTACTGGCCCTGTCCAAGGTGCTGCTGTCCCGCCTTCAAAAGAACGAAGGAACCCGCGCATGAGCACGTCTCAAACCCTCATCACGGCCGCTGAAATGGCGCAGGTGCGCCAGCGCCGCTATGACAGCCGCAAGCGTGTGAACAACATCGCCCTGACGCTCTCGCTCGCCGCCATGGTGTTTGGCGTGTTCTGGCTGGTGTGGATTCTCTGGGAAACCATCCGCCTGGGCATCGGCGGACTCAGCCTGGCGCTCTTCACCCAGATGACGCCCCCGCCCAACGAGGTCGGCGGCATCTCCAACGCCATCTTCGGCTCGCTCGTGATGGTGTCGCTCGCCACGTTCGTCGGCACCCCCATCGGCATCATGGCCGGTGTGTACCTTGCTGAATACGACACGCGCGGCTGGCTGGCCTCCACGACCCGCTTCGTGAACGACATCCTGCTCTCGGCACCCAGCATCGTCATCGGCCTGTTCGTGTACGCGGTGGTCGTGGCCCGGTTCAAAAGCTTTTCCGCCTATGCCGGTATCCTGGCGCTGGCGCTCATCGTGATTCCCGTGGTCATCCGCACCACCGAGAACATGCTGGTGCTGGTGCCTGCCAGCCTGCGCGAAGCGGCCTATGCGCTCGGAACGCCGAAGTGGAAGGTGATCACCATGGTGACGCTGCGGGCTGCCCGGGCCGGCGTGATCACCGGTGTGCTGCTGGCGGTGGCCCGCATCGCTGGCGAGACCGCACCGCTGTTGTTCACGGCGCTCAACAACCAGTTCTGGAATGCCGACCTGGGCAAGCCCATGGCCAGCCTGCCGGTCACCATCTTCAAGTTCGCCATGAGCCCTTACGAGAACTGGCAGCAACTCGCCTGGGCAGGGGTGTTCCTGATCACCGTCGCCGTCCTCGGCCTCAATATCCTGGCCCGCGTGCTCACGCGCCAGAAGTAAGCAATACAAGGAAGACACCATGCCCTCCCCAACGCCCGCTGTGTCCGAGACGCCGAAAATCACGGTCCGCGACCTGAATTTCTACTACGGCAAGTTCCACGCCCTCAAGGGCATCAACCTCGATATTCCGGAAAAGAAGGTCACTGCCTTCATCGGTCCGTCAGGCTGCGGCAAGTCCACCTTGCTGCGCACCTTCAACCGCATGTTCGAGCTGTATCCCGAGCAGCGCGCCGAAGGCCAGATCGTGCTGGACGGTGAGAACCTGCTCACCAGCAAGCAGGACGTGGCGCTGATCCGTGCCAAGGTCGGCATGGTGTTCCAGAAGCCCACGCCGTTTCCCATGTCGATCTACGACAACATCGCGTTTGGCGTGAAGCTCTTCGAGAGCCTGAACGCCACCGACATGGACGACCGCGTGGAGTGGGCGCTGCGCAAGGCGGCCCTGTGGAATGAAGTGAAGGACAAGCTGCACCAGAGCGGCTCCGGCCTGTCCGGCGGGCAGCAGCAGCGGTTGTGCATCGCCCGTGGCATTGCCATCAAGCCCGAAGTGCTGCTGCTGGACGAACCATGCTCAGCGCTGGACCCCATTTCCACCGCCAAGGTCGAAGAGCTGATTGCAGAACTCAAGAACGACTACACCGTGGTCATCGTGACGCACAACATGCAACAAGCTGCGCGCTGCAGCGACTACACGGCCTACATGTACCTCGGCGACTTGATGGAGTTCGGCGAAACCGAGCAGATGTTCTTCAAGCCGCAGCGCAAGGAAACCGAGGACTACATCACCGGCCGGTTCGGCTGAGGAGCGACAACATGCCCGACAAGCACCTTTCTTCGCAGTTCGACAGCGAACTCAACAGCATTTCCGCCCGCGTCATGGAACTGGGCGGGTTGGTGGAATCGCAGATCCGCCAGGCCATCTACGCACTCTCGCAGTTCAGCGTGGAAGCCGCCGACCAGGTGGCTGCCACCGAGCACCGCGTGAACGCGATGGAAGTGGAGATCGACCACGAGCTGTCGTCCATCATCGCGCGCCGCCAGCCAACCGCGCGTGACCTGCGCCTGCTGATCGCCTTCTCCAAGGCCACCGCCAATCTTGAGCGCATGGGCGACGAGGCCAACAAGATGGCGCGCATGGTGAAGTCCATCATCGAAAGCGGCTCTGCCCGGCTGCTGCCCACCAGCGATCTGCGGGTGGCGGCAGATCTGGCCTCCGGCCTGCTGCGCAAGACGCTGGATGCCTTTGCCCGCCTGGACACCAAGGCGGCCGTGGCGATCCTCAAGGAGGATGACCTCATCGACAAGGAATTCGACGGCTTCGTGCGCAAGCTCATCACCTACATGATGGAAGACCCGCGCACTATTTCGGCCAGTCTGGACCTGCTCTTTCTCGCCAAGGCGATCGAACGCATCGGTGACCACTCCAAGAACGTTGCCGAACTGATCATCTACCTCGTCAAAGGCAAGGACGTGCGCCATACTGCACTGGACCAGATCGAGTCCGCCGTGCTTTGAAGGGCGGTGCATAGCCATGAAGAGACTTCCCCGTGTACTCATCGTCGAGGACGAACCCGCGATCGCCGAACTGATTGCGGTCAACCTGCGGCACAACGGCTTTCAGCCGATCTGGTCGGAAGACGGCGAATCCGCCCAGCGCGAGCTGGACGCGGTGCTGCCCGACGTGATCCTGCTGGACTGGATGCTTCCCGGCCAAAGCGGTCTCACGCTCGCCCGCAAGTGGCGCGCCGATGCGCGCACCAAGCCCATCCCCATCCTCATGCTGACGGCGCGCGGCGATGAGCCGGACAAGGTCGCTGGCCTGGATGCCGGTGCCGACGACTACATCACCAAGCCGTTTTCCACCCAGGAGCTGCTGGCGCGCATCCGCGCCGTGCTGCGCCGCCGTGCGCCCGAACAGGTCAGCGACAGCGTGACCATCGGCGAATTGACACTGGACGCCGCCACTTACCGCGTGACCTTCCAGGGGCAGCAACTCAAGATCGGCCCGACCGAGTTCAAGCTGCTGCACTACCTGATGAAGCACCCCGAGCGCGTTCACAGCCGCGCCCAGTTGCTGGACAAGGTGTGGGGCGACCACGTCTTCATTGAAGAGCGTACCGTCGATGTGCACGTCAAGCGCCTGCGGGAGGCCCTGGGCGTGGCCGGTGCCATGGTGGAAACGGTGCGCGGCGCGGGGTATCGCCTCACGGCACAGCCTCCGGCACTGATGCGGGCTTGACGTTCGCTTTGCGGCGCCGGGCGCGCCGCGCCCTCTGACCCGTACTGCACGACATGGCTTGGCGCTTTTTCTTCTTTTTCTCCTTTCAGTTGGCGGGTCTGGCTGTGGGGTGGTGGCAGGGCGGACCGTGGGGGGCGATGCTGGCGGCGGCGTTGGCGGCCTGGGTGTGGTTCATCTGGGATTTGTTGCGCGGCGCGCGCGTCGTGGCGTGGCTGCGTGAGGGCGATCTGGCCCGGGCACCCAACCTGCGTGGCCTGTGGGGCGAGGCGGCCGATCGCGCGCGGCGGCTGCTGCGCCAAAGCCAGGCGGAAGTGGCCGCGAGCGACGCGCGGCTGCAGGAAATTCTGGCGGCGCTCCAGGCCACGCCCAACGGCGTGGTGCTGCTGGACGGTGAGGGGCGCATCGAATGGTGCAATCACATCGCCGCCAGCCAGTTCGGGTTCGACGCGCAGCGCGACGTCATGCAATCCATCGGCAACCTGGTGCGCGATCCGGACTTCAGCGCCTACTACTCCAGCCAGGATTTCTCCCACGATGTCGTGCTGCAGGGCCGCGACAGCACGGCCTCCCGGCCGGTGCGCATCTCGGTGCACCTCCACCCCTATGGCGACGGGCGCAAATTGCTGCTGTCGCGCGACGTGACGGCGCTCGAGCAGGCGGAAGCCATGCGCCGGGATTTCGTCGCCAACGTGTCGCATGAGATCCGAACCCCCCTCACCGTGTTGACGGGCTTTGTCGAGACGCTGCAAACGCTGCCGCTCTCCACCGAAGAGCGTTCCCGCTACCTGGGCATGATGTCGCAGCAGGCAGCACGCATGCAAAGCGTGGTGCAGGACCTGCTGACCCTGTCGCGCCTGGAAGGGAGCCCGTTGCCCGGCATCACTGAATGGACACCGGTGGAGGTGCTGCTGCGTCGCTGTGAGGACGAGGCCCGGGGCCTGTCCGCCTTGCTCACCCAGAACCAGCCCCGGCCGCACACGATCCAGTTCCCTTCGCTGGAAACCATGCGCGCGGCAGGCCAGCTGGGTGGGGTGCCGGCCGAGTTGCAGAGCGCTTTGTCCAACCTCATCGGCAACGCGGTCCGGTACACCCCTGCCGGTGGCTCCATCACCGTCGAATGGCTGACGCTGGAGGATGGCAGCGCACGCTTTACGGTGCGCGACACGGGTCCAGGGATCGAGGCGGTGCATCTGCCCCGTTTGACGGAGCGCTTTTACCGCGTGGACCGCAGCCGCTCGCGCGAGACCGGGGGCACGGGCCTGGGGCTGGCCATCGTCAAGCATGTCTTGCAGCGCCATTCGGCATCGCTCGACATTTCGAGCACGGTAGGGAAGGGCTCGGTCTTTTCCGTCACCTTTCCTGCGGGCCGGGTGCAGAGCCGTCGCCCGGTCACTGTGCTGGAGGCGGGAGCGGTTGCCCAGGCCTGAGCGCCCTGGCCAGCATCGTGACGAACACCATGGCGGTCGTGATGAGGGCCGCGGCACTGGCCCCCCAGAATGCCGATGGTGATCGAAGGGCCTCCCATCCCAGGGCACCTTCGTAGGCCAGCAGGTAACCTCCGGTCAGTCCGCCGCCCCACAGCAGCACGCAATAGACGACCAGCGGCGCAAGCGTGATGCGGTAGCAGCGAAGGACGAAAACGCAGACCGTTTGCAGCGCATCGGCGACGTGATAGATCGATACCCAGACCAGCAGTGAGGCTGTGAGCCAGGCGACTTGGTCCGAAGACGTGTAGAACGGTGCGATATGCCCTTTTGCTATGAAAAGAATAGCTGCCAAGGCAATACTTATTACGGCAGAGAGGCGAAAACCCATCCAGGCTGCCGCACGGGCGCGGGATTCGTCGCCCGACCCGCGCCAGAAGCTCACCCGTGCGCTGGTGGCAATGGACAACGACAGCGGCACCATGTACAGCACGGCGGTGAGGTTGGACGCGATCTGGTGCGCCGCCGCCGCGATGTTGCCTTGCCGGGCGATGAAGAGCGCCATCAGCGTGAATGACGTCACCTCCACCAAAATGGCCAGCCCCGCCGGGACGCCCAATTGGGCGAAGCGGCCGATCTGCGCCCAGTCCGGTTTTTCCAGCCGCCGCCACAGGGCGAGCGGCGCGTACAGCGGCTGGGTATTCAGCAGCCAGGCCGCCACAACGAGCAGCGCGTAGTTGACCACCAGGGTGGCCCAGGCGCAGCCCACCGCGCCCTGCGCTGGAAGCCCGGCACCGCCGAAGGTGAACCAGATCGACAAGGGAATCTTGACCAGCAGCGAGCCCACCTGCAGCCAGGTGACCAGCTGGGGGCGCCCCAGCGCCTGGTTGAGCGTGCTGTAGATCCGGAAAAGAAGGGCTGGGGGGAGTGCCAGTGCCAGCACGCCCAGGTAGCTGCCCACCACGGCGCGCAGCGCTTCGGGCACTTGGGTCCACCGCAGGATGGCGCCGGGCGACACCAGCACCACGATGCCCATCGCGCAGGCGATGGCGCACAGGTACAGCGCCTGCCGCACCGTTCGGCCGATGCCTTCCCGTTCTCCCGCTCCGCGCTGCTCGGCCCAGACCGGCAGGAGGGCCTGCAGCGCGCCCATGAGCGCCACATAGATGCTGACATAGATCGCCGACCCGATCGACAGGGCTGCCAGGGCGGCGGCGGAATGCCGGCCGGCCACGATGGTGTCCGTGACGCCGAACGCCATGACCGCCAGCTGCCCGGCCAGCACGGTGCCGGCATGCCGCGCGATGGTGGCGCGTTCGGACATTACCGCAGCGTGGCCGCGCGCCGCAGCACCAACAGTTGGTCGTTCTTGTCGGTGGGCCGGGGGAGCTGAGTCACTCGCGACCACTCTGGCGGCGATGCGATGTCGCCGCCGGGTGGCTGGGCTTCGCTGTCGGCCACCAGCCACTGGCAATCGGACGCAGCCGGCAGCCGGCGGCCGTCGGTCGGCTGCAGCGAAAGGCCGCCGTGGTATTGGAGCGCCGCCACCTGGGCACGGCTCAGGCCATGGGTGATGATGCAGCCCGGCTGCGGGCCCAGCACGGCCATCAGGCTGTTGATCTGCGGGCGATAGCTGCGACCATAGTCGAGCAGTGGCAGCCAGAGCGTCATCAGCAGCAGCCAGCCCAGCGTGGCGCCGCTGGCTGGCAGCACCAGGCTCTTCCAGATCACGGCCCGGTCGCGCGAGGCACGCCACCACACCAGCGCACACCATGCAGCGGTGGCAATGAGCGCGAGCGTGAAAGCGACGGCCGAAAAGTGCGGCACGAACGCTGGGGCCAGCCGGGCCACGTTGGCCGCCGGTTTGGACGGCACGCCCGTCTGCAGCGACAGCCAGATCACCCAGATCGTGATGGCGGAAGCACTGAAGAAAAGCAAAGTGAACCAGTCGATCAGCGAAGCGATGGCGCGGCGCAGTGTGGGCAGCGCGAACGCCGCCAACGCCGCGAGGGCCGGCAGCCCCAGCAGCAAGGCGCGGTCGGCGGGCTGGGTGGTGATGGTGGCGCCCAGCGTGACCATGGTGAACCACAACGGCAGCAGCAGATGGCGGTGCATGGCGCGGCTGGTGATCTGGTGGCGCCAGCGCCAAAGGGTCCACAATGCCAACGGCCAGGCCGGCCACGCGAACCAGGTCAGCAGGCGCAGCAGGCTTTGCCAATCCTTCGCGCCCTCTGCGCTGCCCACGATGCGCCAGCGCCAGAGGTTCAGCTTCCAGGCCAGCAAGGCGGCCACCACCGTCAGGCCCAGTAAGGCCAGCGCCCAGGTGCGGCTCGAACGCGGTTCGTGGTCGGCTGTGCGCAGCACCAGCAAGGCGCTGCCCGCACCGAGCAGGGCGGCCATGGTGGGCGCCCCGCTCAACACCAGTCCGATCAGCCCGAGCGCGGCGGCCGCCGTGGGCAGTGCGGTGCGATAGGGCAGGGCTGATGCCGCAAAGAACAGCAGGGCGGTGCAGGCCAGTTGGGTGAGATAGCTGGTGATCTCGTGCGACAGCTGCGCCAGGCCCAGGCAGGCCAGCAGGGCCAGCAATCCGCCGTCGGCCATGGCGCGGGCGTAGTCGGCGGGCAGGGCCTCGCCGCCGAATGCAAAAGCCACCGGCTGGGCACCCGGACTTTTTGCCAGGTAGTAAACGCCGTACCAGGTGGCTACGAGGGTGGCTGCCAGCAGGGCAATGAAGGGCAGCCGCGCTGCCATTTCCTGTGAAAGCCAGGAGGGGGCGATCTGCAGGGCCAGCGCCCCCAGCCAATAGGGCAGCAGGCCTTCCGTTTCGGGGGGCATTCCGGCCAGCGAAGGGGACAGCCATGCCGTTGTGCCGTGCGCCAGCTCGAGCATGTAGCCGAAGGCGGTGACGTCGGCGTTCTTCCAGGGGTCTCGCATGACGAACCCAGGCACCACATACGCCAGGCACAGCAGCAAGAGCGCCCAGCGCGGCAGCGGGCGGACTGCGCCTTGGGTGACGATGGCAGGGGTGGGGTGGATCACTCGGCTCGTTCTGGTGACGGAAAAGGACGCCCGAGAATACGGGCAAAAAGACAAAGAAAAAGGCAGCGCGGTCGAGCCGGGCTGCCTTTCTTCAAACGGTGTTGTCGGTCTGCGGTAGCAGGCCGGCTGCCTTGCGGCACCGCAGGCCAGGGCCTGCACACATCGTTGTCCGCCGATTACTTCGCTGCGGTCGTCTTGCCGAAGCGGTTGCGGAACTTCTCCACGCGGCCGCCCATGTTGTCCACGGACTTTTGCGTACCGGTGTAGAAGGGATGCGATTCGCTGGAGGTGTCCAGCTTGAACAGAGGCAGTTCGCGTCCGTCATCGGTCTTGCCCATTTCCTTCGTGTTCACGCAGGAGCGGGTCACGAACTTGAAACCGTTGGACAGGTCCACGAACAACACTTCGCGGTAATTGGGGTGAATGCCTTCTTTCATGGCATGGTCCTTTCAGGGGCTGCTGCGGTAGCCACGCCGCACCCATTGCGTCGCACTTTCCGCGGAAATTAGCCTTCGATTATTGCATAGGCCTGCCAAAGTGAGACCATTGCCATTCCAGAACTTCTCCAAAAGCCACGAATTGCGCCTCCTGCATACCTCCGACTGGCATCTGGGCCAACACTTCATGGGCCAGACACGACAAGCCGAACACCTGGCTTTCATCGACTGGCTGGCGCAGCAGGTCCGCGCGCAGGCGGTGGACGCCGTGATCGTGGCAGGCGACGTCTTCGATACCGGCGCCCCTCCGAGCTATGCGCGCGAACTGTACAACCGCTGCGTGCTGGCGTTGCGCGACGCCGGGGCGCAATTCGTCGTGCTGGGCGGCAACCATGACTCCGTTTCCGTGCTCGGCGAAAGCCGCAGCTTGCTCGCGCATCTCAATACGCGGGTGGTGCCAGGCATGGCGGAGCGGCCCGAAGACCAGGTGCTGGTGCTTCATACACGGGCTGGCGTGCCGGGAGCCGTGCTGTGCGCCGTGCCGTTCTTGCGCCCGCGGGACCTGCTGCTGAGCCAGCCCGGGCAAAGCGCGGCCGACAAGCAATTGGCGTTGCAGGCATCCATCCGTGCCCATTACCAGGCCTTGCATGCCCTGGCCGTCGAGCGCAGCGCCGCGCTGGGCGGCTTGCCCATTGTGGCGACGGGGCACCTCACCACCGTTGGCGCCAGCGCCAGCGAATCGGTGCGCGAAATCTATGTGGGCACGCTGGAAGCCTTTCCCACCAACGCATTTCCACCGGCCGACTACATCGCCCTGGGCCACATCCACCAGCCGCAAAAGGTCGGAGGGCTGGAGCATGTGCGCTACAGCGGATCGCCGATACCGCTGAGCTTCGACGAGGCGCGCCAGCGCAAGGAAGTGCTGCTGGTCGATTTCGACCTGGCGGGCCTGAAGTGCGTGACGCCGCTGCCGGTGCCCTGCTTTCAGCCGCTGGCCAGCGTGCGCTGCCGCCTGGCGGAACTGCCGGCGGCATTTGCCGAAGCCGCCAGCCGCGCAAGCGATTCGTTGCCGGTGTGGGTCGAGGTGGAAGTGGCCCATGACGACTACCTTGCCGATCTGCAGGTGCGCGTGGCCCAGATGGCGGAAGGCCTGCCGATCCAGATCCTGCGTGTGCGCAGGGCCCGCAATGTGCTTCCCACCGCGCTGGATGCCGCTGCGGGAGAAACCCTCGATGAACTGGGCCCGGCAGAAGTCTTTGCCCGCCGGCTGGCGGCCCAATCGCTCGAACCGGCACTGGAGGAGCGGCTTTCGGCGCTGTACCGGACCGTCCTGGCCGACCTGCAGGAAAGGCCCGCGCCATGAGAATCCTGAGCCTGCGCCTCAAGAACCTGAATTCGCTCAAA
Organism: Acidovorax sp. KPB24-03; assembly: GCF_057546605.1. Classification (NCBI taxonomy): domain Bacteria; kingdom Pseudomonadati; phylum Pseudomonadota; class Betaproteobacteria; order Burkholderiales; family Comamonadaceae; genus Acidovorax; species Acidovorax sp. KPB24-03. The sequence continues at coordinate 44,253 of NZ_BAAJYR010000007.1, forward strand.
GGCGAATGGCGCATCGACTTCACCGCGGCACCTTTTGCCGGCAACGGCCTGTTCGCCATCACGGGTCCCACCGGGGCGGGCAAGACCACCCTCCTCGATGCGATCTGCCTGGCGCTCTACCACCAGACGCCGCGCATCGCCGGCGTGTCCCAAGGGGGCAACGAGGTCATGACCCGGCACACCGCGGAATGCCTGGCGGAAGTGGAGTTCGAAGTTCGCGGCGCCCGCTACCGGTCGTTTTGGAGCCAGCGCAGGGCACACGGCAAGCCCGACGGGGCCTTGCAGCAGGTGCAGGTGGAATTGGTGGCCCAGGTCCGCGGCGAAGGCGGAGGCGGAGGCGGAGGCGAAATCTTGACTACCAGGGTGCAGGACAAGCTGCGCCAGACGGAAGTGCTCACCGGGCTCAATTTCGAGCGTTTCACCCGGTCCATGCTGCTCGCGCAGGGCGGCTTTGCTGCCTTCCTCGAAGCCAGCGCTGGCAAGCGTGCGGAGTTGCTGGAGGAGTTGACGGGGACCGATATCTACGGGCAGATTTCGCAGCGGGTGTTCGAGAGCGCCCGCGACGCTCGCGCGGTGCTGGAGCAACTGCGGGCCCGTGCCGGCGGCGTGGAGTTGCTGGACGAGGCCACGCGCGCCACGCTGGCGGGCGAAGCCGGCAGCCTTGCCTTGCATGCCGAGGCGCTGCAGGCGCAGCGACAGGCCACCGCCCGCGAGCGCCAGTGGCTGGCGGACAAGGACCGCGCCCAGATGCGGCGTGACGAGGCGGTGCGGCATCGGGAGCAAGCCCAGGCCGAATGGGATGCCGGTGCCGAAGAACGCCTGCGCCTTGCCGCCAGCGAGCCCGCTGCGCGGCTGCAGCCGGTCCATGCCGCATGGCAGGCCGCGTTGCATGAGGCGGTGGCCGTGGTTCGGCAACGGGATGACGCGCAGGTGCGGCATGGTCAGGCGGTGGATCGCTGCGCCCAAGCGCTTCGCCAGGTGCAGCGCGACAGCCAGCGCCTGGCCCGGTTGCGCGAAGACGAATGGCAGGATGTTGTGCGGGCCCGCGAGACGCTGTCCCAAGAACTCGCGGCGGTGCCCCAGCACGCCCAACTGGGGGAATGGTTGAGCGGATGGCGCGAGCAATTCGGCGCCCGTGCGCACCGGCTGCAGGCACTGGCCGAAGCCCGGGTGCGCCAGGAAAAACAAGGCAGTGAGTCTCAGGCGCTGGAGGCGCAGCGCGCCGGCCATGAACAGGCATGCCAACGTGCTGCTGCGGCCTTGAACCAGGCGCAACAGGAGGCCGAGGCAGCGCGCCAGGCCCATGAGCGCCTGACGATGGGGCGTGAAGAATCCGCATGGCGCGATGCCCCGTTGCAACTGCTGGAGCGCAGCCATGCCTGGGAGCGCCTGGGCCAGAGCCTGAGCGCATGGCAGCAATCCCGAACGCGCCAGGCGCAATGGATGGCGGCCCAGACGGAGCGGCAGCGGCAGGAGGCGGACGAAGCGCAGGCCGTGCAGTCGCTGCGCGATCGCTATGCCAGCCTGCACCGGCAAGTGCAGGACCAGGAAAAGCTCCTGGCGCAAGAGCAGCGCATTCAGGCCCTGGAGGCGCATCGCAGCCATTTGCAGCCGGGCGAAGCCTGTCCGCTGTGCGGATCGACCACCCATCCCGCCGTCGACGCCTACGAGGCGCTGGACGTTTCCGCGACCCAGTCCGCACTGGAGATGCTGCGCGCGCAGCGCGACGAGGTGACCGAGCAAGGGCAGGCGCGGCGCTCCCGCCTGGCCGCGCTGCAGGCGCAGAGCGATCAGGCGGCGCAGCAGATCGCCGAAGGAGAGCAGGCTTTGGCACAGTGGCTGGCGCAGTGGCAGGCATGTTGCGCGGCCACTGACTGGCCGGTGGATGCCGTGGACGCCCAGGCCATTGTCGATACCCAGGCCCGGTACGCGGCCGAGCTGGAAGCCGCGCAACAGCGATGGGCGGAGATCGTCCAGGCACGAACGCGGCTCGACGAGACGCTGTCCGCATGGCAACAGGCCGAACAGGCCGAGCGCGCGGCCCTGCAGCAGCGGGCCCTGTCGGACAAGGATCTGCAGGCGGCCCGAGGGCGTGCGGACGAGTTGGCGCGGCACCTCCAACAGCAGCAGAGCCAGCACGCTGAGGCCGAAGCGGCGCTGGCGAGCCAATTGCAAACGTTGGGCTACGCGCTGCCCAGCGATGGGGCGGACTGGCTGCAGCAGCGTGTGCAAGAACATCGCGCGTGGCAGGCGGCGCAAGCGCGCCTTCAGGCATTGGCGGCCAGTGAATCGGCATTGAAACAGGTGGCCGACATGGCGGGGGAGGCCGCCCAGCGTTGGGCGGCCGTGGGAGCGCTTGGCACGCGGGCCGAGGTCGATGCCCTGCTGCGGGAAGATCCCGAATCCGGGCCCGCAGACTTGGCACAGGCGGTCAAACAAGCCGAGGCGCTCTGGCGTGCGGCAGAGAACGAGCTGGCCACGCTGCAAGGCATGCTGGAGTCCTTGCAGCGCCGGCATGCCGAGGTGCAGGTGCCCCAGGTCCAGGCCGAGCAGGATTGGGCGCAGGCGCTGTCGCTCAGCCCCTTCGCCGATGAAACCGCTTTTCACGCGGCGGGCATGGCCGAGCCGGAGCGCGAAGCGCTGCGCGCACGGCTGGGGCAGCGGCAGCAGGCGCTGACCGAGGCGAACGCCTTGCAGGCTGCCGCTGACGCAGCCTTGGCGGAGCTGCAAGCCCTTCCCCTCACCGAGCGGAGTTCAGAGGATCTGACCGCGCTGATGGCGCAGTGGGAGGCTGAGCTCACCTTGGCGCAGCAGCAGCAGGGTGCCATCGCGAGCCGGCTGCAAGACGATGCGCAGCGCCGCGATGGCTTGCAAGCGCTGTTGGCACAGATCCAGGCCCAGGAGACCGACCATGATCTGTGGCAGCACCTCAATGGGCTGATCGGCTCTGCCGATGGCGCCAAATACCGCAAGTTCGCTCAGGGCCTCACGCTGGACCACTTGGTGCATTTGGCGAATCGCCAACTGGGGCGGCTGCACGGGCGCTACCGGCTGGGCCGCCGCTCTGCGGGCGAACTGGAGCTGGAGGTGATCGACACCTGGCAGGCCGATGTGGCCCGCGACACCCGCACCCTGTCGGGCGGCGAGAGCTTTCTGGTGAGCCTGGCGTTGGCGCTGGCGCTTTCCGACCTGGTGAGCCACAAGGCCAGCATCGACTCGCTTTTTCTTGACGAGGGATTCGGCACGCTGGATGGAGAAACACTGGAGACCGCCCTGGATGCGCTCGACACCCTCAACGCCAGCGGAAAGACCATCGGCATCATCAGCCACGTGGAGGCCCTCAAGGAACGCATCCCCGTGCAGATTCGCGTGCACAAGGGCGTCGGCCTGGGCTACAGCGCGTTGGAGCGGCGATTCTCCGTGGGCTGAGCCGGCCGCGGTCCGTTGTACGCAGCGCGCGGCCGGATGAGCTGCCCGCTTTCGCGCTGCTCCAGCGCATGGGCCACCCAGCCGATGGACCGCCCGAGGGCGAACAGGCCGAAGGCCGCTCCTTCCGGAAGCGCCAGATGGCGCCGAAGGGCGACCAGCGCCAAATCGATCGAAGGCCGTTGGCCTGTCAAGGCCTGGGCCTCCGCGATCCAGCGCTGCAAGCGTTCGTTGTGCGGCAGCAGTGGGCGCAGCAGGCATTCGGCGCGCACATCCCCTTGCGGATAAAGGTGGTGGCCGAAGCCTGGCAGGTCCTCTCCCCGTGCCAGGCGCTGCCGCAGGCGTTGTTCTGGCACGGCGTTGTCCAACTCGTCCCAGAGGGCTTCCACGCGTGCGGTGGTGCCGCCGTGCTTGCTGCCCGTGAGCGCGGCCAGACCACCGATCACCGCGGCCCGCAGGCTCGCGCCAGTGGAGGCCACACAGCGGGCGGTGAAGCTGGACGCGTTGAGTTCGTGGTCGGCGCAAAGCACGAGCGCCTGGCGGATGAGGTCCGCCCCCTTGGGGTCCAGCCCCCATGCCGCGCCGCATTGTTGATGGATCGGGGCCGTTTCGGGTGCCGTGCCCAGCAGGCACGCGGCCAGCAGCCGCACCAGCGCACCGCATCCCTGTGCCAGCCGCTCGGGCGACGTCTGCCACACAGCGGTGTGGACGTCCTCGCTGCCCGCGGCAAAGAGCGGCAGCAGCTTGTCTTCGGGCCGCAGCCCGGCCAGACAGGGCTGCAATGCCGCCATGGCCCGGGGCCAGGCAGGTGTGTCGGAGCCGAAAGCGGATGCGGTGGGCCAGCGCCACAGCCGGGCTGCGAGGTCTTCCACGGTGCAGGCGGCTGCCAGCGGGATGGCGTTTTCTCCACGGTAGTAAAGCTGCCCATCCTCGATCAATGTGATGGAGGACTCCAGCACCGGCAAGCCCCAGTCCAGCGCCGCCTTGACCACCTCCTTCGGCTTGCGGCCCCGCGTGCGCTGGCCGGCGAGCCGTTCCACGTCCTGCTGCAGGTATCGGCTCTCGCGGGTGCTGTCGCCCGCGTGGGCTGGCAGCAGGCCCCGGCTCACATAGGCGTAGAGCGTCTGTCGGGAAACACCAAGGCGGGCAGCGGCCTCAGGGGCGGAGAGATAGACAGGCATCGGGACTCCTGGTGTGGAATGGTTTCATGTTGAAAATATAAATCAATATTGACAATTTAATGGGTTGATCTAGGCTGATGCATCGTTTTTGAGGCCCACCATGTCCCCCCATTCCTGCGCTCCTTTGCCCCCTTCTGCGCCACTCACCCATTTCGCGCGCACGCTTTGGAAGGGCCTGGGCGGCACAACGGATCCGATGGATGCGCTGTCTTTCACGAACGCAGGGCAGTTGCCATCGGTCTTTCCCGTCACCGACCTGGCCAGTGCCTCGATGGCGGTGGCCGGTCTCGCATTGGCGGAGGTCGCGGCACCTTCCCGCGCACTGGTGCCGCAGGTTCGGGTGGATCGGCGGCTGGCGTCCTTCTGGTTCGGTGGATCGTTGCGTCCGATCGGCTGGGCCCTGGCACCGCTGTGGGATGCCATCGCAGGCGACTACCAAGCTGCGGATGGATGGATCCGCTTGCACACCAATGCGCCGCACCACCGTACCGCGGCGCTGGCGGTGCTCGGCGGGGTGACTGACCGGGAGTCGGCGGCCCAGGCGGTCGCTGGCTGGCGTGCGAGCGATCTGGAGTTCGCCATCGTGGAGCAGGGCGGTTGTGCCGCCGCCATGCGAAGCCTGGACGAATGGTCGTCCCATCCCCAGGGTCGCGCCGTCCAGGCGGAGCCTTTGCTCCACGTGGCCTTTGGAGCGGAGGGGCCCGAGCGCGCCTGGGTGGGAACGGCGCAACGCCCGCTGCATGGCGTGCGTGTGCTGGACCTCACCCGCATCCTGGCGGGGCCGGTGGCAACGCGTTTCCTCGCCGGCTTTGGTGCCGAGGTCCTGCGCATCGACCCGCCGGGCTGGGAAGAGCCCGGCACCGTGCCCGAGGTGGTTCTGGGCAAGCGCTGCGCGCGCCTGGACCTGAGGCAGGCCGCCGACCGCGCGGTGTTCGAGCATTTGCTGCGCCAGGCCGACGTGTTGGTACACGGGCTGCGGCCGGAGGCCCTGGAGCGGCTGGGGCTGGGCGTTTCATGGCGGCGCGCGGTCCATCCCGGATTGATCGATGTCTCGCTCGACGCCTATGGGTGGAGCGGCCCGTGGCGCGGACGCCGGGGTTTCGACAGCCTCATCCAGATGAGCACCGGCATTGCCGAGGAAGGCATTCGCCGGACCGGGCAGCAGGTGCCGGTGCCACTGCCCGTGCAGGCCATCGACCATGCCACCGGCTACCTGATGGCGGCCGCGGCCCTGAAGGCGCTGGCGCACCGCCGGCAGACAGGTCAGGGCTGCGAGGTACGGGCGTCGCTGGCGCGAACCGCCCACTGGCTGGCACAGGCGCCGTCGTCGCTGGACCGGGAGCCGCTGTTGCCCGAGGCCTTGCATGACCAGTGTCCGGAGATCGAAGCCACCGCCTGGGGGCCAGCCAGGCGCTTGCTGGCGCCGCTGTCCATCGAAGGCATGGCGATGCACTGGGAATCGGCTGCGCCTGCACTGGGATCGTCCGCCGCAGCGTGGTCCGGTACTTGACGGAAAAGGGCGCTGCCTTCAGCAAAAAGCCCCGCAGGCCGAATGGCCTGCGGGGCTTTTGGATGTACACGGGAGCGGCGCAAGCCACCCAGTACGGACGGCAAAAAATCAACCGCCGCGGCGCATCATGTCGAAGAAGTCCACATTGGTCTTCGTCGCCTTCATGTTCTTGATCATGAGCTCCATCGACTCGATCTCGTCCATGTTGTACATGAACTGGCGCAGGATGCGGGTCTTTTGCAGGATCTCGGGCGGCAGCAGCAGCTCTTCGCGGCGGGTGCCGCTCTTGTTGAGCTCGATGGCCGGGAACACGCGCTTTTCGTACAGGCGGCGGTTCAGGTGGATTTCGCTGTTGCCCGTGCCCTTGAATTCTTCGAAGATCACTTCGTCCATGCGGCTGCCGGTGTCGACCAGCGCCGTGGCGATGATGGTCAGCGAACCGCCTTCTTCCACCTTGCGCGCCGCGCCGAAGAAGCGCTTGGGGCGCTGCAGCGCAGCGGCATCCACACCGCCCGACAGCACCTTGCCGGAGGAGGGCACGACGTTGTTGTAGGCACGGGCCAGGCGCGTGATGGAGTCCAGCAGGATCACCACGTCCTTCTTCAATTCGACCAGGCGTTTGGCCCGCTCGATCACCATCTCGGCCACGTGCACATGGCGTGCGGCAGGCTCGTCGAAGGTGGAGGCGATGATTTCGCCCTTCACGGTGCGCTGCATTTCGGTCACTTCCTCGGGGCGCTCGTCAACGAGCAGGACCATGAGGTGAACGTCGGGGTTGTTGGCGGTGATGGCGTGCGCGATGTGCTGCATCATCATCGTCTTGCCGCTCTTGGGCGGTGCGACGATCAGTGCGCGCTGGCCGCGGCCGATGGGGGCGATGATGTCGATGATGCGGCCGGTGATGTTCTCTTCGCCCTTCATGTCCCGCTCGAGCTTCATTTGCTCCTTGGGGAACAGCGGCGTCAGGTTTTCGAACATGACCTTGTGCTTGTTCTGCTCCGGCGGGCCGCCGTTGACCGCGTCGAGCTTGGTCAGCGCAAAGTAGCGCTCCCCGTCCTTGGGGGTGCGCACTTCGCCTTCGATCATGTCGCCGGTGTGCAGGTTGAAGCGCCGGACCTGGCTGGGCGAGATGTAGATGTCGTCGGTGCTGGCGGTGTAGCTCGTGTCGGGGCTGCGCAGGAAGCCGAAGCCATCCGGCAGGATTTCCAGCACACCGTCGGCGAAGACCTGCTCACCGGCCTTTGCGCGCTTCTTGATGATCGCGAACATCAGCTCCTGCTTGCGCATGCGCCCGGTGTTCTCGATCTCCAGCTCTTCGGCCTGCTTGAGCACTTCGGACACGTGCAGTGCCTTGAGTTCGTTTAAATGCATGGGGTGACTCCTGAACGGAGCGGATTTGAATCAGGGGGGAGGCCGGGAGCCGGGCTGCCGCTGTTTGCGGACCTCGGATGGCCTGGGGATCTGGAACCGGCCGCCAGTGCATGCGGACGCGATGATCTGCGGCGATTATGACAGGAAAAAAAACCGGTTTGCCAAGGCCCGGGCAGCAAGATCGCTGCCATCGAACAATGCTTGCGGGCGGGGTGGCGTGCTGCGGACCAGGCCGCCGCCCGCGCCAGCCCCGAAAGCCACCAATCAGGCCAATTGCTGGTCGATGAACGCGGTGAGCTGCGTCTTGCTCATCGCGCCAACCTTGGTGGCGGCCAACTGGCCGTCCTTGAACAGCATGAGGGTCGGGATGCCGCGGATGCCGAACTTGGCAGGCACTTCGCGGTTCTCGTCCACATTCATCTTGGCGACGGTCAGCTTGTCTTTGTAGGTGTTGGCGACTTCGTCCAGGATGGGCGCGATCATTTTGCAGGGGCCGCACCATTCGGCCCAGTAATCCACCAGCACCGTGGTGCCCGGTTGCAGCACATCGGTTTCAAAACTGGCGTCGGAAAGGTGTTTGATGAGTTCGCTTGCCATGGCACATTCCTTTGTGGAGCAAGTTGAGGTGGGCGGGTCCGGATAAAGTCAGGGGATTGTGACAGAAAGATATTTCCCGCCCCACGGTGTGGCCGCGGCCTCCACCGCTATGACAGTCATAGCGAAAAACGATGCGCCCGGCAGCGTTTGGGGCCCGGTGCTGGACCGGGTGCAGGTCCACATCCGGCGCACTGGCGCGCACCCCGCGGCCACCGTGGTGCTGGTGCCGTACGCCCAGCTCATGGCCGAGGCGCAGCGCGAATGGGCGCGCTGCGTGCCCGACGGCTTCGCGCCGCGGTTCGAGACCACCCGGAACTGGGCCTCCCGCATCGCCCCTTTCGTGCCGGAAGGCGACGATCTCTCGCACGACATGGGGCGCGACACCCTCACGGCGCGCGCGTTGCTCGATCGGGTCGGCCTGACCGAGCAGCGCGACGTGCTGGCCGCGCCGCTGCTGGAGGCGGCGGCCCAATTGGCCAGCGTCGTCTGCGCCGTGCCGCCGTCCGAGCGCGACGCTTGGGCGGTGGGCGCGCGCGAATTGATGCCCACCGCAGGCGACGGCGCGGCACTGCGCTACGAGGCGGCGGTGGCGCGCATCGCCCTCGAATGGGTGCTGGCCTCCCGCCACGCAACGGACGTGCTGTTCGAGCCGGGCACGCGATCGGCCGTGGATGCGCTGGTGGTGCTCGACGGCTTTCAGGCCGATCCGCTGGCCAAGACGCTCTGCACCCGGTGGGGCGACCGCGCGCTGTCCCTGCCGCTCGGTGCGCCGCCTGAAACGGCGCTTCCCGCGCTCGGCGAGGTGTTCCTGCACGAGGCCGCCGATGCCGAGGATGAAGCCCAACGCGCGGCGGCGTGCGTGCTGCACCGCCTGGCGCAGGGCCAGGCTCCGCTGGCCCTGGCCGCGATCGACCGGGCCTTGACGCGCCGCATCAGCGCGCTGCTGCGGGGCCGCGGGGTGGCCGTGCACGACGAAAACGGCTGGACCTTGTCCACCACGCGCGCGGCGTCCCATGCCATGGTGGCGCTGCGGGCCTGTGCCTGGAACGCCTCCGCCGACACCGTGCTGGACTGGCTCAAGCACGTGCCGGTCGCCAGTCCCCAGGCGGTGGGCGCGGCCGAGAAATGGCTGCGCAGGGCCGGCACCGGCCACTGGTCGGCCATCGAGGAACGCAGCGATGCCATGCCGTCTGCAACGCAAGCGGTGCGAGCGCTCATCGCCCAGGTACACGCCTGGCGCACGCCCTGGCAGGCCGCGAGGCCGTTGGCGGCATGGCTGGCCGCATTGCGCGAACTGTTGCAGGCAACGGGGCAATGGGAGGCGCTGCAGGCCGACGCCGCGGGGGAGCGCGTGCTGGCAGAGCTGCGGCTGCAGGACGGGTTGCCCTCCGATCTGGAGGGGCTGGCGAGCGCCGGGCGGCCCATGGCGCTGGCCGAGTTCACGCGCTGGGTGGACGAGGTGCTCGAAGCCGCACGCTACCGGCCCGGCCACGACGGCAGCGCCTCGGTGTTCGTCGTGCCGCTGCCGCAGATCCTGGCGCGCCCGTTCGCCACGCTGGTGGTGCCCGGCTGCGACGAAAAGCGCCTGCCGCCCGCTCCGGAGCCCCCCCGGCG
>NZ_BAAJYR010000008.1:0-51977 GCF_057546605.1 Acidovorax sp. KPB24-03
CGAGCGTCAAAGATACAAGGGGGCAAGATGCGTTCTATCTTCAAAAAAAATACGAGCGGCCCTTGCGGCTGGCGTTGCTCTCGCGCTGCTTACCTCTGGCGCACATGCCACCGACATTGCTGGCGTAAGGCTGGGAATGTCGGTAGCAGAGGCGAAAGCAGCGTTTGGCAGACCTGCACAGATGAAGGTCATACCGATCTACACCAACAAGGTTGAGAGCGGCCTTGCTGCGTGGCAAGGGGACCGGCTTTACGACAACTCGTGGAGTGGCCCACTCGATGAGTTCGCGGCGTTCAAGGGCCACGCCGACAGCATCTGGTTCGTGCAAAAAAATCAGCGCCTACCGAAGACCGCGCGATACACGCGCCAAGTCCTGCTGGAAGCCATCCGGAAAAAATTCGGCAAAGAGAGCTTCATCAAGGGTGAGATGGGCGACAAGCTCGGTGCCATAGTGGTTGGGTGGGAGTTTGACCAGGACGGAAAGCAGTTCTTCGGCCCGTACTCCGAAGGGGGACGGACCATTACGGGCGCTGCGATACCGGCAGCACCGTGCCGGATGTTCGACCTCGTGAGGATTGGGTCCAACCCCACAGGTGGGGACAACTTCCTCCCTGAACCCATGTCAATCATCCTGCCATCCGAGTTCAAGCGCTCGTGCAGCCGCGCGTACTACGCAGAATGGACTCACGATAGCGACGGGCTGGTGGAGGCAGTGGCCCTGAGAGCCATTGACTCTGCTGCAATCCTGCGAGCCATCGACGGCAAAAACGCGGGCAGCGAGGCCGATGCACGCAAACGGGTCCAAGACCAACAGAACAAGGGCGTGAAGCCTAGCTTGTGACGGACGTTGTGAACTGGTCGAAGTAGTCGTCCGGCCAATCCCAGAAGGACGGCGGGGCACTGTTCGGCGTGCGCCGGTCACGCGCCCTCGCCTCTCGGCATAGGCCTGCCACCATTTGCAGCACCTTCGCTGCGTCGCCGTCTCTCGCTGCGCGCAGAATCATGGCCAAGCCTGAGCGCGGGGAGTCGGGTCGTGTTGCGGTCAGGTGGTCGCGCATCGGATACGTAATGCGCACCGGCTCGGGCGCGTCAGCGGAGAGGCTTTCCCTCTCCTCCCGCCGCTCCTCATCCTCCCAAGCTGTGCATGTCGAAATGCCCAATTTCTTGGCAATATCGCCAGCGTGGAACCGGCTACGACCTTGCAGCGCTTCGATGGCGCGCAGCCATTCGGCGGATGCCTTGGCATCGCCTCGGGCAGCGCGGTCCAGCAACTGCCCCAGCAACAGCTCCTTTTTGCGCGCTCTCTTAGTGTCGTGGTTGGACATTTCGTGAGCCAATTCCTGTTTGGCGAGGTAGTCCGCCATGGCGTTCAGTTTCAGGTCAAAGCCGTGGTCATTGCACTTGCCGCCCACCTGCGCCACGGCCTTTTCCCACTCGGCGCGGGCAAGCGCTTCGAACGCGGTCAAATCTGCCCCTAGAAGGTGGGTTAGAAGGACGTGGAAGTGCCCATGGATACCATGGACACCTACCGGCGCTTCCAAGCTTTTCAGCTTGCCCATGCAGCCGATTGCCTTGTAGCGCCTGGACATGTTCTTGTCGAAGAGCTTGAAGGCAGCGTGCAGGAGGTCGATGGAGTCTTTCCAGTTGCCGTCGTAGCTGTGGGCCATGGTGAAGGTCATCATCGCTGCCCCCAGGCCATGGGCTTCCAATGCCGGAATTAAGGCAGCACGAATCCACGAACGGGCCTGTGAGACTCTGGCGCGGGCGCACTGGTCACAGGTCCAGACGTTGCCGCATTTAAAGTGGCCATGGAGCTTCGTACCGTCTGGGCCAACCTCAATTTCCGCGTGAGTGGCGTCGAATCCGAAGGCGCGCCAACGACCGCACCCGACAACCGATGAACCCCTGAGATTTTCACCGTTGCGGTGGTAGTAGCCTGCCGCTAGCCGCGACGCGGTTGAAACGCGGATGTACGACCTATTAGGGCTCGATTTTGATGGTGTTTTTTGGTCAAGCGACATCGCCGGCTTTCGCGCCGACTTGTTTACTTGACAATGAACGATGAATTAGTATCATGGACTTGTTCCCTGTACTGCATTTCCCGGCAAAAAGAAGATGCAGTAAAAAAGGCCCGCCCCGTGCGGGCCTTTTTTCTTTGTCCAATCAACTTATCAATTGAGAGGGTGCGAGGTCAAGTGATGACGGGGGAACTGCACTCCTGATATCGTTTTGAAGCAATGTGTCGGAGTATTCCTATTCTTCCCAAGGTCGGCAGTCTGATATCAATTTTGCTTTGTGGCCCTCATCCATTTTTATCCAGAAAAATAGATGAGGTCGCCCCCGCGAGGCGACGGCGATAAATAAAGAATGATATCAATCACCACTCCCACGGTTCGGGAATCTTTGGCGTTTGGTGCAGCGTCAAAGTGAAAGGGCCATTCCAAGTGCTGGACGGGGTTGCGCTGTGGTCTTCTGGTCCGGGCACCGGATTGGGACGGGGAGCATCGGGCAATGTCGCCTCGTGCGCCTTGACCCGCTCGCGGTGCTCGGGCCATTGCTTCCACTCGTCGTATTTGCGCTTGCGCTCCGGGTCATTGATGTACGCAGTCAAGACCGCATCGTTCTTCCTGCACCGCTCAATGGCCGCTCGAGCTTTGGCTACCTTATCCTCGTAAATCGCCAGAGTGTCCCGGACGCCCAAGGCACGAGCCAGCTTGGACACGATGGAGACCAGTGTACCGGGTGGGTCGGCTTCCAGTGCCTGGAGATGCTCCTTCCATTTCTTCGCCACTTCACGCCCCTCTTTTCGCTTGGCGTGGGTCCGACTCACCTCACGGAAGGCCTGACGAAGGTCAAGGGAATTCGTGAGCTGCAATTTCCGCTGTCGGGCGTCCTCGCCCAATGGGCTTGTGCTGGGAACAGGTGGCAGACGTGAGGGACGCTCTTGGGGCACTTCCGCTTTGACAATCTGGTGCTCTTGGGTTGCCGCGCTTGCGGCGACCTGCAACGCTGCCTCCACTTGCGCGGCCGTTTCTTTCGACTCTTCCATGATGCGTTTGAGCAGGGGGCGCGCCTCCACAATCGCCAGGTTTTCCGCTTCCATAGCCTCGCGCAGTTCGCGGGGGGCGTTGACCGGAATATGAGCCGTGGGAATGTGTCCTTCGACCACCTCTGCAAACTTTCCTGCGTACACATACCAGTCGGCGCCGTTGGCCTTGGCGTGCTCGTTCATGATGCGGCAAACCTCCTCCCGCATGTTCTTCACTTCACCGGTCTTCATGTCGTCCAGGATGCGGGTCTTCTTGCCGAAGGTCATTTGCGAATCCACCTCTCTGGTGGTGAACAAAATATGGACATGGTCGTTTTGCCCATTGGCCGGGCGATGGATGGAAGCCATCACCGCAACCCCGTAGCGGGCCACCAGCATTTCGGACAAGCCACGCACGCAAAGTCGGCGCTGCTCGTCCGTCCAGTCGTGCGCGAGAGGCACCATCAACTCGCGGGCGATAGCCGAGTTCTTTCGAGTCTCTGCCCGCTCGGCTTTGTTCCATAAGGTGCCGATATCATCCAAACCCATTTCAAGACCGGCAACACCGAACAGTTCGGTGCAGACGTGAACAGTCTTAGGGCGGTAGTCGTGCACCTCGCCTAGCTGCTCCTCGCTCAGCCGAGTGCAGGAGCGGTACGCAGCCGCCTCGACGGCGTTACGGCCTTTGGAGCGCTGCAAGACTTGCAGCGAGGGGGTAAACCAAGTGGCGAGGCTAGGCACAGCACCCCCCGGGGCGATTGCGAAGCAACGGGGTCCAGGGGCGCAGCCCATGGCGAACGCAAACTCGCAGAGTTTGCATAAGTGAGCCCTTGCAGGGGGCTACCTGGGGGCTGGGACTGATTAACGCGCTCGGGATATTCACCCTATTAAATTAGCACAATCAAAAAGAAAGTGGTAATTTGGTAGGATGAAAAGGAGATTTATAGCATGACCAGTATAACCGCCATGAAAAAGCGATTGAGCCAACTTGATGCGGAGAAGGCTGCAATCCTCGCAAAGGTATCCACCACCGCCAGAAAAAATTCAGACGCTAGAAAATACGCTTTGGGAGGCGCCCTACTTAAGCTGGCGGCTAATGACCCTCAGGCCCACAGCATTCTCAAAAAGGCTTGGGCGACCGCCAAAGGCGACAAGCCCCGCGCCTTCGAAGATGCTCAAATACCGGAGCTTGTGAGTATTACCCAGCCGCTAAACAAGACCGTCTAACGAGAAGACCTCAAACGGCTCATTAGCAGCAACCTTGCGAATTCTCTTTCGCGAAGAAGTGCTCGGAGATACGTAGGTAAAAAAATCGACGCCGGGATAATTCAGACGGTCAATTACCCGCTTCATACTCCTGACCGAAAAAGCCCCGGTGTAGGTATCCGTGTGAACATCGAACTGTCCACGGCCTGCCGTCATGGCGTGGGCTACGGAGTGACCAGCAAGGCGCCGAAGAATCAGGGCCTCGGGGATGCGCTCTTTGATGGCCGTTTCTTCCAATACGCCAGAGGCATCCAAGATAGCTTGGGCCAGCGAACTGATGAACCGATGGCGGAACGAGTGAAACACCACATTCGGGTCTTCAATCTTCAAATAGTCCCGCAGGTATTTTGTGTTGAACCACTGGCTTGCAGCCTTCCCGTAACCGTCAGCCTTGGCCCGGTTTAGGTCGAAAAAGGTTGACCGTTCCGTCCTTCGCTGCCGCCTTTTTGTTTTGACAATAGTCGATGAACCCCAAGTCGATGAGTTTTTGATGCACCGGAATGATGCGGCGGCTCTCTTCGTTCTTGACGCTTTGGCCGTCGTCTTCCGCTGCCGTGATGTTCAGGAACCATAGCCCTTCATCGTCCTGCCGGACATCATCGGTGGTCAGTTGCGAGAGCTCATTAACGCGCGCTCCGGTGAACGCTGCCAAGTGGATGACCCAATACTGATAGGAGCGGTTGTAAGCCCCATCCCGATAGTAGTCTGACCCAAAGATTTGCTGCATTTCCTTCTGGGTGAAGGCGCGTCGGGATGCACCCTTGCGGGCCTGGGTTGTCTTCACCTTGAATCCCTCTAACAGGGTTGGATTGACGGCGTACTGCCGTTTGCAAAACTCCAGAAAGTTGGCCGCAACGGTTAGGTAGCCATCCAAGGTGTTCTGCGTGATGGTTTGGGCTTGCTGTCCATTCGCCCGGAAAAGCGACTTGGAACGCACCCGCTGGATGAGCGCATCGAAGGGAAGTCCCCCGGCCCCTGGCAGCTTGTCGATGTTCTTAGGGTAGTACGCCAAGTCCTTGCGGTACTGCTCCAAGTCCAGCGGCGTAAGGGTGCCAACATGGCGGGCGCTGAAACGGTCGATGAACGGCTTCAATCGAGTGTGAATCTGCGGCACCTTCTTGACGCCGATTTCCTTCTCGGTGGCCCGGTCTTCCTCGTACTTCAAATACTCTTTGACCAGTCGGCCAACGGTCTTTGCTGCTACGGGAGATAGGCGCCCGGGCTCGTTGATGGCTGGGGCATGGTCTGGCGTGGTCAGTTGGTCGGAAGGCCGCTCCCAAACCGCAATGGTCGAAGGCGCAATCCTGGCGGCGCCTCGGGTCACGTTCTCGATGAGCGCATCCATGTTGCCCACATCCTGTGGGCCAAGGTCGGTCAGTTCAATGTCGAACCCCTGCCCCTTTATCTTCACCCCAAAGGGCATGGGCGGTACTGTCGGTTTTTTCATGCGCGCTTGAAGGTAAGCAACCGCGCTAGCGCGCGTAACTGTTGCATTCTCCATCAAGAAGGCGTCGAAAAGAACGCGCAAATAGCGCGCCGCCGCCTTAGCGGGGCGCGGGTCTTTGGTACCGGTAGAGAGCTTGAAGTCCCTGCCATCGGCAGGTGCTCTTTGAGGCGCAGGTATGACGAACCGCGCGAAATAGACGCCGTTGCGGGACTTTTGAAGGTACGACGAGGACAGCATTCAAGGACTCCGAGTGTGCCCCTTTGTGTCTCCCCGCAGTGGTTGTGTAACCGTACCCTAAAAAATCCTTTAAAAACAACGAGTTATAAAATTGGTGGAGCTGGCGGGAATTGAACCCGCGTCCGCAAGCCTTCTTCGGGCAGATCTACATGTTTAGCGGTCTGTTTTGATTCTCATGGCCCACGTCGCGCAGTCGCACGCTACGTGGGACACCAGTACCCTTGGATCTCGCTCCATGCCAAGGTACCCGGCACGGAACCAGCCAGCGTGAATAACCTTGCAGCCGGGAGGTCTTGCGACCCCCTTGCCCAGCCCGCTAGCATGCTGTTGCAAGGCTCACCGGTGTTTAAGCGGCGAGTGCGAAACGTTCGTCGTTTGCAGTTAGTTTTTTGAATGCAGATTTACGAGCGCCACTCAAGCTCGACATGCACCACACCGATTCCGAACCCACGTCGAAACCAGGGCAGCCCCAAGCCTCGTATTTTAAGGCGCAGAGATCAATTGCAAGACCTCGAGCGGAGATTTAATTGCGGCCTGTGCGCCCCACTCGTGCACAGCGGTTTGCGTGCCGAGGTAGCCGTACAACGCAGCCACGGTGCGCATGCCGGCCGCGAGGCCCGCGACGATATCGCGCTCATCGTCGCCGACGTAGATGCAATGCGCTGGTTCGATATCCAGGCGTCTGGCCGCTTCGAGCAGGGGCTCGGGGTGCGGCTTGCTGTGTGCGGTGGTGTCGCCACTGATCACCGCACCGGCGCTACTGAACAGTGGCGTGGCAGCCACCAGCACATCCGTGAACCTTGCCGCCTTGTTGGTGACGATGCCCCAAGGCATGCCACGCCGGGTCAACTCGGCGATCATTGACTCCACACCATCGAACACTTTCGTGCGCTGCTGAATGCAGGCCTCGTAGTTGACGAAGAACTCTTCTCGCAACGCCGGAAAGTCGGGATGGGCCGTATCCATGTCGAATGCTACGGACAGCATGCCCCTGGCTCCAGCCCCTGCCATGGGCCGATACCGATCGGCAGGCAGAGACGGCAAGCCACGATCCGTTCGCAATTTGTCGGCGGCAGCACCCAGGTCGGGAGCACTATCGATCAATGTGCCGTCGAGATCGAACAAGACGGCACGAACATGGGTAAAGATAGGTGAACTCATACGGCGGCGCGGCGTGCAGCGAGCATGTAGTTGACCGAGGTGGCGGCACTCAGCCAATAGCGTTTGGTCAGCGGGTTGTACTCCAGTCCCCGGCTGTGAACGATATCGAGGCCCGCCAGCCGACTGGCGGACGCCAATTCGCTGGGCTTGATGAATTTCGCATACTCGTGCGTGCCTTTGGGCAGCATGCCCAAAATGTATTCGGCGCCGACGACTGCCAGCATGAACGCCTTGGCATTGCGATTGATGGTGGAAAAAAAGACCCAGCCACCCGGCTTGACCAGACGCGCGCACGCTTGAATCACGGAGGCGGGGTCCGGCACGTGCTCCAGCATTTCCATGCATGTGACAGTATCGAACGTGCCAGGTACTTCCGCGGCCAAGTCCTCCACGCTGACTTCACGGTACTGCACATGGGGTGTCCCGGTTTCCAAGGCATGCAGTTGCGCGATTCGCAATGATTTGCTGGCCAGATCAATGCCTGTTACCTGCGCGCCTTTTCTGGCCATCGAATCCGTGAGGATGCCGCCACCACATCCCACATCCAGCACCTGCTGCCCTTCTAAAGGCGATATGCCATTGATCCATTCCAGGCGCAGCGGATTAATCTGGTGCAATGGACGAAATTCACTTTCCGGATCCCACCAGCGGTGGGCGAGTGCGGAAAATTTGGCCAGCTCTGCTGGATCGGCATTAATGTGATCGCTCATGTGGGTAGGTGCTTCAAAAGGATGGCCCATAAAAAAAGCCCCGTTTCCGGGGCTTTTTCATGACTGATTCGGAAATCAGTTAGAAGCGCGGGTACCGACCACTTCGATTTCCACGCGACGGTTCTTCGCACGGCCTTCCTTGGTCTTGTTGTCGGCGACGGGTTGCTTCTCGCCCTTGCCTTCAGTGTAAACGCGGTTCTTTTCGATGCCCTTGGACACCAGATAAGCCTTCACAGCTTCAGCGCGGCGAACCGACAGCTTCTGGTTGTAGGCATCCGTACCGACGGAGTCGGTATGACCCACGGCGATGATGACTTCCAGGTTCACGCTCTTGACCTTGGAAACCAGGTCATCCAGCTTGGCCTTGCCTTCTGGCTTGAGCACGGACTTGTCAAAGTCGAAGAACGCATCGGCAGCGTACGTCACCTTGCTGGCCACTGCGGGAGCAGGAGGCGCTGCAGGGGCAGGCGTTGCAGCAGGTGCGGGAGCAGCAGCGGCAGGGGTAGAAGCAGGAGCCTGAGCAACCAGAGCACCATCACAACCGACAGCAGCGGTAGCAGGGGTCCAGTTGGCATCGCGCCAGCACAGTTCGTTCGTGCCGTTCTTCCACACCAGTTCGCCGGTACCGTTCTGCCAGTTGTCAACAACCTTGCCGCCGTCGGCTGCTTTGACTTGAGCGCCAGCCGAGGTAGCAAGCACAGCAGAGGCCAACAACATCGCCACTTTGTTCAGTTTCTTCATGGTTCTCCTCTTGGGGAAAAAGCCGCAGCCGCGCTGCGAATATGGACGTCATCAGTGACCATCACTAAAAACGTTGAAATGATTGTGCCATACGTAACAACGCAAAGTGGTTGCAGACGGGGCGCGCACGGTAGGACAAAAGCGCTTTACCCCTGATGTGTTGCGCACTTGCGACAAGACGTTCCGCCTAGAATGGCCCTCCTCCGCCGTCCACGCAGTTCTCCATGACACAGTTCGCCAAAGAAACCCTGCCCATCAGCCTTGAAGAGGAAATGCGGCGAAGTTATCTCGATTACGCCATGAGCGTAATTGTGGGTCGCGCGCTGCCCGATGCGCGCGACGGCCTCAAGCCGGTGCACCGGCGCGTGCTGTTTGCCATGCACGAACTCAACAACGACTGGAACCGGCCTTATAAGAAGTCCGCCCGTATCGTGGGCGACGTGATCGGTAAATACCACCCGCACGGCGATCAATCGGTGTACGACACGATTGTGCGCATGGCGCAAGACTTCTCCATGCGCCATCTGCTCGTCGATGGCCAGGGCAACTTCGGCTCGGTGGACGGCGACAACGCGGCCGCGATGCGTTACACCGAAATCCGCTTGGCGAAGATCGCCCATGAAATGCTGGCGGACATCGACAAGGAAACCGTCGACTTCGGCCCCAACTACGACGGCAGCGAAAGAGAACCGCTGGTGCTTCCCAGCAAGCTGCCCAACCTGCTGGTCAATGGCTCCGGCGGGATCGCCGTGGGCATGGCCACCAACATCCCGCCCCATAACCTCAATGAAGTGGTGGATGGCTGCCTGCACCTGCTGCACCATCCCGACGCGTCCATCGACGATCTGATGGAGATCATTCCCGCTCCTGACTTCCCCACGGCCGGCATCATCTACGGCATCAACGGGGTGAAGGACGGCTACCGCACGGGCCGCGGCAAGGTGGTCATGCGTGCGCGCTGCCACTTCGAAGACATCGACCGCGGCCAGCGCCAGGCCATCATCGTGGACGAGCTGCCCTACCAGGTCAACAAAAAGACGCTGCAGGAGCGGATGGCCGAGCTGGTGCACGAAAAGAAGATCGAAGGCATCAGCCACATCCAGGACGAATCCGACAAGTCGGGCATGCGCCTAGTGGTCGAACTCAAGCGCGGCGAAGTGCCCGAGGTGGTCCTGAACAACCTTTACAAGCAAACGCAGCTGCAGGACACGTTCGGCATGAACATGGTGGCCCTGGTGAACGGGCAGCCGCGGCTTTGCAACCTGAAGGAACTGGTCAGCGTCTTCCTGCAGCACCGCCGCGAAGTGGTGACGCGCCGCACGGTCTTCGAACTGCGCAAGGCACGCGAACGCGGCCACGTGCTGGAAGGTCTGGCGGTGGCGCTGGCCAACATCGACGACTTCATCCGGATCATTCGCGAATCGCCGACGCCCCCCCGTGGCCAAGGCGGAACTGATGACCCGCTCGTGGGACAGCAAACTGGTGCGCGAGATGCTCACGCGCACCCGGGCCGACGGTGGCACCGTGAATGCGGACGACTACCGGCCGGAAGGGCTGGAGCGTGAATACGGAATGGGCCAGGACGGCCTGTACCGGCTGTCCGACACCCAGGCGCAGGAAATCCTGCAGATGCGCCTGCAGCGCCTGACCGGCCTGGAGCAGGACAAGATCGTTTCCGAATACCGGGACGTGATGGCGGTGATCGAAGACCTGCTGGACATCCTGGCCAAGCCAGAACGCGTCTCCGTCATCATTGGCGAAGAGCTGACGTCCATCAAGCAGGAGTTCGGACAGCACAAGCTCGGGGCGCGGCGCAGCGTGGTCGAATACAGCGCGCAGGACCTGTCGACCGAAGATCTGATCACGCCCACCGACATGGTGGTCACGCTCAGCCACACGGGGTACATCAAGAGCCAGCCGCTGTCCGAATACCGGGCGCAAAAGCGCGGCGGCCGCGGCAAGCAGGCGACGGCCACCAAGGAAGACGACTGGATCGACCAGCTCTTCATCGCCAACACGCACGACTACATCCTGTGCTTTTCCAACCGTGGTCGACTCTACTGGCTCAAGGTGTGGGAGGTTCCGGCAGGCTCGCGCGGCTCGCGCGGCCGCCCGATCGTCAACATGTTCCCGCTGCAAGAAGGCGAAAAGATCAATGTGGTTCTGCCGCTGACCGGCGACATGCGGACGTTCCCGGCCGATCGCTACGTGTTCATGGCCACGAGCATGGGCACCGTGAAGAAGACGGCGCTCGATGAATTCAGCAACCCCCGCAAGGGCGGCATCATCGCCGTCAACCTGGACGATGGCGACTACCTGATCGGCGCGGCGCTCACCGACGGTGCGCACGACGTCATGCTGTTCAGCGATGGCGGCAAGGCGGTGCGCTTCGACGAAAACGACGTGCGCCCCCTGGGCCGCCAGGCACGTGGCGTGCGCGGCATGATGCTGGAAGACGGGCAGAGCGTGATCGCCATGCTGGTGGCCGAAGACGAGACCCAGAGCGTGCTCACTGCCACCGCGAACGGCTACGGCAAGCGCACCAGCATCGTCGAATACACGCGCCATGGCCGGGGCACCAAGGGAATGATCGCGATCCAGCAGAGCGAGCGCAACGGCAAGGTCGTGGCGGCCACGCTGGTCCACGCCGATGACGAGATCATGCTGATCACCGACAAGGGTGTGCTGGTTCGCACCCGCGTGTCGGAGATCCGCGAGCTGGGCCGCGCCACCCAAGGCGTGACGCTGATCGCGCTGGACGAAGGCTCGCAGTTGAGCGGCCTGCAACGCATCGTGGAAAACGATGCCAATGTGCCAGACATCGACGCCGATGAAGAAGGTGGCACGCCGCCCGCAGAAGCCTGATCCCTGCCCCATGCAAAGCGCTCCGATGGGCGCTTTGCTATCACAACCATAGCAATCAGCCCTAGATAAATATGCGCTGAGGCCTTATTTCACTTGAAACCATGAATCGCCCGTACAACTTCTCCGCCGGCCCGGCCGCCATTCCCGCCGAAGTCCTGCAGCAAGCGGCTGCCGAAATGCTGGACTGGCACGGAAGCGGCATGGGCGTCATGGAGATGAGCCACCGCGGCAAGGAGTTCTTGTCGATCTACGAACAGGCCGAAGCCGACCTTCGTGAGCTGCTGGCGGTGCCTTCGCAGTTCAAAATCCTGTTCATGCAGGGGGGCGGTCTGGCTGAGAACGCCATCGTGCCGCTGAACCTCTCGCGCGCAGCGACGGTGGACATGGTCGTCACCGGCAGCTGGAGCCAGAAGTCGGTGAAGGAGGCCCGCAAATATGCGGCGGAAGTGCACGTGGCCGCATCGGGCGAGACCAGCCACTTCACCACGCTTCCCGAGCCAGCCAGCTGGCAGCTGAGCCGCGGCGCGAGCTACCTGCACCTGTGCAGCAACGAGACCATCCACGGCATTGAATTCCACGAACTGCCCGACCTGAAGGCGCTGGGCAGCGATGCGCCCCTGGTCATCGATTTTTCTTCCCATGTGGCATCGCGCGCCGTCGACTGGTCGCGCGTGGGCCTGGCGTTCGGTGGAGCGCAGAAGAACCTGGGCCCTGCCGGCCTCACGCTGGTGGTGGTGCGGGAGGATCTGCTGGGGCACGCCCTGCCCGCCTGCCCCAGCGCCTTCGACTACAAGATCGTGGCGGACAACCAGTCCATGTTCAACACCCCGCCCACCTGGGGCATCTACGTGGCCGGCCTGACCTTCCAGTGGCTCAAGCGCCAGCGCGAGGGCGAACTGAGCGGCATCGCGGCGCTGGAGCATCGGAACATCGCAAAGGCCCGGCTGCTGTACGAGACCATCGACCAGTCGCAGTTCTATGTGAACAAGGTGTCGGAGAACGCCCGGTCCCGCATGAACATTCCGTTCTTCCTGCGCGACGAATCTCGCAACGATGCCTTCCTGGCAGGCGCCAAGGAACGCGGGCTGCTGCAGCTCAAGGGGCACAAATCGGTGGGCGGCATGCGTGCCAGCCTGTACAACGCCATGCCCCTGTCGGGCGTCGAGGCCCTGGTGGCCTACATGCGAGAATTTGAACGCAAGCACGCCTGAAGCCCTGACAGTCCAGAGAAAACGCCCCCACACCTTTCATGACCATCCCGCAAGCCTCTCCGGACCTCGCCAGCCTGCGCGTCCAAATCGACAACATCGACCAGCAGCTGCTCACGCTGCTGAACCAGCGCGCCCTGGTCGCCGAACGGGTGGGCGAGATCAAGAAGCGCGAAGGCACGCCCTTCTTCCGCCCCGACCGGGTGGCCCAGGTCATCGAGAAGATCCAGACCGCCAATCCCGGCCCATTGAAGGGGCCGCATGTCGCGGCCATCTGGCGCGAGATCATGTCCGCCTGCCTGGCACTCGAGTCACCGCAGCGGGTGGCCGTGCTCGGCCCGGCCGGCACCTTCTGTGAGCAGGCGGCCGTGGAGTTCTTCGGTGGCGCGGCCGACCTCATGTACTGCGCCAATTTTGACGAAGTGTTCCACGCCACGGCGGCAGGCAGCGCGCAATACGGTGTGGTCGGCGTGGAAAATTCGGTCGAGGGCGTGGTGACCCGATCGCTCGATCTGTTCCTGCACACGCCTTGCCACGTGGTCGGCGAAGTGAGCCTGCTCGTGCGCCACAACCTGATGCGGCAGTCCGACTCGCTCGAAGGCATCGAGGCGGTGCTGGCACACCCGCAGGCGCTGGCGCAATGCCAGGGATGGCTTTCCAAGCACCTGCCCCACGCAGAGCGCCGCCCGGTATCCAGCAATGCGGAAGGGGCCCGACTGGCCGCGACCAATCCGGCGTGGGCGGGCATTGCGAGCGAACGGGCCGCCACGCAATTCGGCCTGCATCTGGTCGCGCATGCCATTCAGGACGATGCCTACAACCGCACCCGGTTCGCCATCATCTGCCTGCCGCACACGCTGCAGACGCCGCCACCGTCGGGCAAGGACTGCACCAGCCTGGTCATCTCGGTGCCCAACCGGCCCGGCGCGGTCCACGACCTGCTGGTGCCGCTCAAGACACACGGGGTGTCGATGACCCGGTTCGAATCCCGCCCCGCCCGCACAGGCCAGTGGGAGTATTACTTCTACATCGACCTCGACGGCCACCCGTCCCTGCCCCATGTGGCACGGGCCCTCGAAGAACTGCGTGCGCTGTGTGCGTTCTACAAGGTGCTGGGCACCTACCCGGTCGCGCCATGAGCGGGCCCGCCATGTTTGAACAGCTGGGGTTGATCGGCTGCGGCCTGATGGGAGGGTCGTTCGCTCTGGCCATGAAGAAGGCCGGCCTCGTCAAGCGCGTGGTCGGGTACAGCAAGTCGCCGTCCACCACCGACCGCGCCCGCCAGATGGGCGTGATCGATGTCGAGGCACCGTCCGCGTTGCTCGCCGTGGCGGGCGCCGACATCGTGCTCGTGGCCGTCCCCGTGGCCGCGACCGAGGCCACGCTCAAGGCCATCAAGCACCTCGTCACACCGCAGATGCTGATCATGGACGTGGGCTCGACCAAGGCCGACGTGGTGCAGGCCGCACGCCGCGCCCTCCGCGACCAGGTGGGATCCTTCGTTCCGGCCCACCCGATCACCGGGCGCGAGGTGTCCGGCGTGGAATATGCGGAAGCCGAGCTGTACAGCGGGCGCCAGGTCATCCTCACGCCGACCGAGCGCACCTTGACCGCCCATCTGCAAAAGGCCGAAGAAGTGTGGCGCACGCTGGGCTGCCGGGTGCAAAGCATGTCGCCCGAATCGCACGACGCTGCCTTTGCGTCCGTCAGCCACCTGCCTCATTTGCTGGCCTTCGCCATGATGAACAGCATCACGGCGCAAGACCATGGCGATATGTTCCTGTCCCTGGCAGGCCCGGGCTTTCGCGATTTCACCCGCATCGCGGCCAGCGACCCCAAGGTCTGGCGAGACATTCTGTTGTCCAACCGCGAAGAGCTTCTGGCACAGTCGCGGCTTTTCCAGCAGGCATTGCAGCAGTTGGAGCAGACCATGCAGCAGGGCAATCCCCAGGCGCTTGAAGACCTGATCACCTTGGCCAGCGAAACCCGCGCGCACTGGCGCATGGGCGCCCAACGCACCCCCACCCCCAATTCCTGATGTTCAGCACCGAGTTTCTCGACCTCCCGCCGCTGTCCACGGCGGGCGGCGCCATACAGCTTCCAGGCTCCAAGAGCATCTCCAACCGTGTTTTGCTGCTGGCGGCACTGAGCGAAGGCACCACCGAAATCCACGACCTGCTGGCATCCGATGACACCCGGGTCATGCTCGATGCACTGCGGCAACTGGGTTGCACGGTGGACGAGCAAGGCGCCAGCGTGCGCATCACCGGGCTGGGCACCCAACCCGCGAACGCGCCGGCCGCCCTTTTCCTGGGCAATGCCGGCACGGCGATGCGCCCGCTGACGGCCGCGCTGGCGCTGCTGGGTGGCGAATTCGAATTGTCCGGCGTGCCGCGCATGCACGAGCGGCCCATCGGCGACCTGGTGGATGCGCTGCGCCAGCTCGGTTGCCGCATCGACTACCTGGGCAACGAAGGGTTTCCACCCCTTCGCATTGCACACGCCCAAGGCGTGCCGCCGCTATCGCTGTCCAGGCCCATTTCCGTGCGCGGTGACGTGTCGAGCCAGTTCCTCACCGCCCTGCTGATGGCGCTTCCACTGGTCGCGGTCGAGCAAGACGTGGTGATCGAGGTGGTGGGCGAGCTGATCTCGCGGCCCTACATCCACATCACGCTGCAGTTGCTGGCGCGGTTCGGCATCGATGTACAGCATGACCGGTGGCAGCGGTTCACCATCCCGGCCCGCAGCCGATACCGTTCGCCCGGGAGCATCCACGTCGAGGCCGACGCGTCTTCGGCCAGCTATTTCATTGCGCTGGGCGCCATCGCCGGCGTTGCCGAGCAGGACGACGGCGTGCAGATCCTGGGCGTGGGGCAAGACTCCATCCAGGGGGATATCCGCTTCATCGAGGCCGCGCAGGCCATGGGCGCACAGGTCACGGGCGGGCCCAACTGGCTGAAGATCCGCCGCGGCGCATGGCCGCTCAAGGCCATCGATCTGGACTGCAACCACATTCCCGACGCCGCCATGACGCTGGCCGTCATGGCCCTCTATGCCGAAGGCACGACCACGCTGCGCAACATCGCCAGCTGGCGCGTCAAGGAAACCGACCGCCTGACCGCCATGGCGACCGAGCTGCGCAAACTCGGCGCCACGGTAGAGGAAGGCGCGGACTTCCTGCGCGTCACGCCCCCGGCTGCGCCTGCCGGCTGGCGGGCCGCCAGCATCCACACCTACGACGACCACCGCGTGGCCATGTGCTTTTCGCTGGCGGCTTTCAATCCGGCGGCGCTGCCCGTTCGCATCCAAGACCCCAAGTGCGTGGCCAAGACGTTTCCGGATTATTTCGAGGCACTGTTTTCCGTCACGCACACCCCCACGGAACGCATTCCGGTGATCTGCATCGACGGCCCCACCGCATCCGGCAAGGGCACCGTGGCCGCCGCCGTGGCGCAGCGACTGGGGTACCGGTTTCTGGACTCGGGCGCCATGTACCGCATCGCGGCGTTGGCAGCCTTGCGGGCGGGCCTGCAGATCGATGCGGCGCACGAGCCGCGCATCGCGACGCTCGCACGCGGGCTGCCCGTGCGATTCGAAGGCGGGCGGATCTGGCTCGGCGCCGATGATGTGACCGATACCATCCGCACCGAAGAAGCGGGAATGAATGCGTCGCGCGTCTCCGCACTGCCCGCCGTGCGGGAGGCCCTGGTGGCCCTGCAGCACAGCTTCCGGCGGCTTCCGGGACTCGTGGCGGACGGGCGCGACATGGGCACCGTGATCTTTCCCCAGGCCGCCTTGAAGGTCTACTTGACCGCCAGCGCGGCATGCAGGGCCGAACGCCGGCATAAACAGTTGATTTCAAAGGGGATTTCGGCTAGCATCGCAGACCTTCGCGCCGATTTGGAGGCGCGCGACGCCCGGGACAGTTCCCGCAGCGTTGCGCCCTTGAAGCCGGCGCAGGATGCCCTGGTTCTGGACAACTCCTCGCTCACGGTCGATGCGGCTGTCGAGCAGGTACTTGCCTGGTGGCAGGAACGACAGCCCTTCGCCACCTAGGCACGGGGTTGCAAGCCGAGGCTCACGCCCCGGACAGGCCCGCCCGGCCCCACAGGCACCCAGTGCCCAGACCGTGCGGTTCTCCAACCTAACCGCGGTTTTGCCGCAAAAAACCTCCGCAGGCAGCTCTAAAAACGATGGCAATGGTGCTGTCGGAACCCTGTTTGCGGCTTTAGGAAATACATGTCTGAATCTTTTGCCGCCCTTTTCGAAGAGTCCTTGACACGCACCGAAATGCGTCCGGGCGAAGTGATCACCGCCGAAGTCGTGCGCGTGGAACACAACTTCGTCGTGGTGAACGCCGGCCTCAAGTCCGAAGCCTACGTGCCCCTGGAAGAGTTCAAGAACGACAAGGGCGAAGTCGAAGTCCAGGTGGGCGATTTCGTCTCCGTGGCCATCGGCTCGATCGAAAACGGTTACGGCGACACCATCCTGTCGCGTGACACCGCCAAGCGCCTGGCCTCCTGGCTGGCGCTGGAAAAGGCCCTGGAATCCGGCGAATTCGTCACCGGCACGACCAGCGGTAAGGTCAAGGGTGGCCTCACGGTGCTGGTCAACGGCATCCGCGCCTTCCTGCCAGGTTCGCTGATCGACACGCGTCCGATCAAGGACCTGACGCCTTACGAAAACAAGACCCTGGAATTCAAGGTCATCAAGCTCGACCGCAAGCGCAACAACGTGGTGCTGTCGCGCCGCGCGGTGGTGGAAGCCTCCATGGGCGAAGAGCGCGCCAAGCTGATGGAAACCCTGAAGGAAGGCTCCATCGTCCAGGGCGTGGTCAAGAACATCACCGAATACGGTGCGTTCGTGGACCTGGGCGGCATCGACGGCCTGCTGCACATCACCGACATGGCATGGCGCCGCGTTCGCCATCCTTCGGAAGTGGTCACGGCCGGTCAGGAAATCACGGCCAAGATCCTCAAGTTCGACACCGAAAAGAACCGCGTGTCCCTGGGCCTCAAGCAAATGGGCGACGATCCGTGGATGGGCGTTTCGCGCCGCTATCCTTCGGGCACCCGCCTGTTCGGCAAGGTCACGAACATTGCCGACTACGGCGCATTCGTGGAACTGGAACCCGGCATCGAAGGCCTGGTGCACGTCTCCGAAATGGACTGGACCAACAAGAACATCGCTCCCTCCAAGCTCGTGTCGCTGGGTGACGAAGTCGAAGTCATGGTCCTCGAGATCGACGAAGACAAGCGCCGCATCAGCCTGGGCATGAAGCAGTGCAAGGCCAACCCATGGCAAGAGTTCGCGCAGAACACCAAGCGCGGCGACCGCGTCAAGGGCCCGATCAAGTCGATCACCGACTTCGGCGTGTTCGTGGGCCTGGCTGCCGGCATCGACGGCCTGGTGCACCTGTCCGACCTGTCGTGGAACGAAACCGGCGAAGCCGCCGTTCGCAACTACAAGAAGGGCCAGGAAGTCGAAGCGATCGTGCTGGCCGTGGACGTGGACCGCGAACGCATCTCGCTGGGCATCAAGCAGCTCGACGGCGACCCATTCACCACCTTCGTGACGGTGAACGACAAGGGCCAGACGGTGACCGGCAAGGTCAAGACCGTGGACGCCCGTGGTGCTGAGATCGACCTCGGCGAAGACATCATCGGCTACCTGCGCGCTTCGGAAATCTCCCGCGACCGCGTGGAAGATGCCCGCAATGTGCTCAAGGAAGGTGATGAAGTCACGGCCGTGGTGGTGAACGTGGATCGCAAGACCCGCAACATCCAGCTGTCGATCAAGCAAAAGGACATGGCCGACGAGCAAGGCGCCATGGCCAACCTGAGCCAGCAATCGAGCCGCGAAAGCGCCGGCACGACCAGCCTGGGCGCCCTGCTGCGCGCCAAGCTGGACAACTCGGACAAGTAATCCGAGAGTCAGGCAACGACCGCTTCGGCGGTTGTGAATGGCGGGCGCCTCGTGCGCCCGCTTCTTTTTGTTCTGTTTCCCAGGTTGCAAAGACTAGGATTCCATGACCCGATCAGACCTCGTTGAAGAACTGGCGGCACGGTTCAGCCAGCTCACCCAGCGCGATGCCGAATACGCCGTCAAGACCATTCTGGACGCCGTGGGCGACGCATTGGTGCGTGGCCACCGCATCGAGATCCGGGGTTTTGGCAGCTTTTCGGTCAACCGCCGCCCGCCCCGCATGGGCCGCAATCCCCGCAGCGGCGAAGCCGTGGCGATCCCGGAAAAGCGCGTGCCCCACTTCAAGCCCGGCAAGGCCCTGCGCGAAGCCGTAGACCAGCGCACGGTCGAAATGGGCATCGTCGATGCACCGTCGCAAAAACATCAAAATTGATAGCTGCCTGCGCTTGGCTGTCAAGCGCCGGGAGCCCGTGGCACGGGTATCGGCGCAGATGGCAGACGCGCCACGGCCTGCCCGTAGAATGCCCCCACACCACCGGGGAGACGCATGAAATACCTCCTGTGGCTGCTCAAGGCAGCCATTTTTTTTTACCCTGTTCGCTTTTGCACTGAACAACCAGCAAGACGCCACCGTGCACTTCTTTTTCGGCACGCACTGGAGCGCGCCCCTGGTGCTCGTCGTGCTGACGGCCTTCGCGGCCGGGGTCGTCGTGGGCGTGCTGGGCATGGTGCCCCGCTGGTGGAAGCACCGCAGCGCCGCCCGGCGCGCACAGGCCGCGTTGCCGGCTGAAGCCCCGGCTCCCGCACCGGTCGCGGCTCCAGCCGTGCCGGACCTGCAACAACAACCGCCCTCCATCCATGGAATTTGATTTCAGCTGGCTGCTGCTGGGCCTGCCGCTGGCGTTCGTGCTGGGGTGGTTCGCCTCCCGCTTCGACCTGCGGCAATTGCGCGAGGAGAACCGCCGCGCGCCCAAGGCCTATTTCAAGGGCCTGAACTTCCTGCTCAACGAGCAGCAGGACCAGGCGATCGATGCGTTCATCGAGGCGGTGCAGAACGATCCAGACACGTCCGAGCTGCATTTCGCGCTGGGCAACCTCTTTCGCCGCCGTGGCGAGTACAACCGCGCCGTCCGAGTGCACGAGCACTTGCTGTCACGCGGCGACCTGAGCCGCACCGACCGCGACCGGGCACAGCATGCGCTGGCCCTGGACTTCCTCAAGGCCGGCCTGCTCGACCGCGCCGAGGACGCCCTGCGGCGGCTGGAGAACACGCCGTTTGAGAGCCAGTCGCGCCTGGCCCTGCTGGCCATCTACGAACGCTCGCGCGACTGGCCGCAGGCGGCGGCCATCGCCCGCAAGATGCACGGATCGCATCAGGGCGACTTCAGCACGCGTCAGGCCCACTACCTGTGCGAACAGGCCATCGCACGGGCCGCACAAGGCGACCAGGAAGCCGCGCAGGCGCAGTTCGAAGAGGCCGTGGCCGCCGCGCCCCACGCACCCCGCCCGCGCATCGAACTGGCCCGCCTGCACCACCGCTGCGGCCGGCCGGAACAGGCGTTTTCCACGCTGCTGGAGCTGTCGCGCGAATCGCCCGGCGCCCTGCCCCTGGCCGCCCCGTTGCTGGTCGAGGTGGGCGCAGCCACCCAGCGCGCCGAGGAAACCTACCAGCTGCTGCTGAGCCATTACGAGCGGGCGCCGTCGCTGGACATGCTGGAGGCCATCGTGTCGATGGACGCCGCCTCGGGCGACGCGTCCCGGCCCGGGCCGCAGTGGTACGTGCGCCATCTGGACAAGGAGCCCTCGCTGGTGGCGGCCGCGAAGTGGCTGGCGCAGGAAACACTGGAGCACGAGCAGTTCCATCCCCAGGTGCAAAAGGCGCTGGACCAGGCGACCAAGCCGCTCACCCGCTACCGATGCGCGGCCTGCGGCTTCGAGGCCCGGCAGCATTTTTGGCAATGCCCCGGCTGCCAGACCTGGGACAGCTACCCCGCCCGGCGGGTGGAAGAGCTATGAGGCTGCGGGGGACCAAGGCCCTGCTGATCGCCATGGCCATGGCCGCAGCCGTTCACTGCGTCGCCGCCGTGGCGGCGGTGGAGGTCAACACGGCGTCCGTCGCCGACCTCGACGGGGTCAAAGGCATCGGCCCGGCGCTGTCGGCCAAAATTCTCCAGGCGCGCGAGAAAGGTCCGTTCCAGAACTGGCCGGACCTCGTCGGCCGCGTCCCGGGCCTGGGCAAGGCCTCTGCCGCGCGACTGTCCAGCGAAGGCCTCACGGTGAACGGTGCCTCGTTCGACGGCGCGCCGGCCACAGCCGCCCCATTGCCGCCCATGGCGGGCGCGTCGCGTTAGACACCCAATGGATTGCGAGCCCGCAGCACGCCCAATCTCCGGGCTCTGCTAGGGTATTCATAGCATGTCCGAAAGGCATGCCCGTAGAATCGTTCGGGCATGCCCCTGATCCTCCTCGTCCTCCTCCCCTTCATCGGCAGCCTGCTGGCGGCGGTGCTGCCGTCGAACGCGCGCAACACCGAATCCACGCTCGCCGGTGCGATCGCGCTGTTCTGTGCGGTGCAGGCCGCGCTGTACTTTCCGGAGATCGCCGCGGGCGGGGTGCTGCGCCAGGAAATCCCCTGGCTGCCCGCGCTGGGGCTGAACCTGGTGATCCGCATGGACGGATTCGCCTGGATGTTCTGCATGCTGATCCTGGGCATCGGCTCGCTGGTGGTGCTGTATGCGCGCTACTACATGTCGCCGGCCGATCCGGTGCCGCGCTTCTTCTCGTTCTTCCTGGCGTTCATGGGCGCCATGGCCGGCGTGGTGCTGTCGGGCAACATCATCCAGCTGGCCTTCTTCTGGGAGCTCACCAGCCTGTTCTCCTTCCTGCTGATCGGCTACTGGTACCACCGCCAGGACGCGCGCCGGGGCGCTCGCATGGCGCTCACCGTGACGGGCACGGGCGGACTGTGCATGCTGGCAGGCATGCTGGTGATCGGGCACATCGTGGGCAGCTACGACCTCGACCATGTGCTGGCCGCCGGCGAGCAGATCCGCAACCACCCGTGGTACCTGGCGGCCCTGGTGCTGGTGCTGCTGGGTGCGCTGACCAAGAGCGCGCAGTTTCCCTTCCACTTCTGGCTGCCCAACGCCATGGCCGCGCCGACGCCCGTGTCGGCCTACCTGCACTCGGCCACGATGGTCAAGGCGGGCGTCTTCCTGCTGGCGCGCATGTGGCCCGTGATGGGCGGCACCGAGCCCTGGTTCTGGCTGGTGGGCGGCGCGGGCGTGTGCACGCTGCTGGTGGGCGGCTACGCGGCCATGTTCCAGAACGACCTCAAGGGACTGCTGGCGTATTCCACGATCTCGCACCTGGGCCTGATCACGCTGCTGCTGGGGCTCAACAGCCCACTGGCGGCGGTGGCAGCGGTGTTCCACATCATGAACCACGCCACCTTCAAGGCCTCGCTCTTCATGGCGGCGGGCATCGTGGACCATGAAAGCGGCACGCGCGACATCCGGCGCCTGTCCGGACTGCGCACCATGATGCCGGTGACGGCCACCTTGGCGATGGTGGCCAGCGCCTCCATGGCGGGCGTGCCGCTGCTCAACGGCTTTCTGTCCAAGGAAATGTTCTTCGCCGAGACGGTGTTCCTCGACGCCTCGCCGCTGGTGGCGACCGTGCTGCCCGTCGCCGCCACGCTGGCCGGCGTGTTCAGCGTGGCCTACTCACTGCGGTTCATCGTGGACGTGTTCTGGGGCCCGCGCGCGCAAGACCTGCCGCGCCAGCCGCACGAGCCGCCGCACTGGATGCGCGTGCCCGTGGAACTGCTGGTGCTGGCCTGCCTGGTGGTCGGCATCTTTCCCGCGTGGTCGGTGGGCCAGTACCTGGACGCGGCGGCGCGGCCGGTGGTCGGCGGCCCGTTGCCCGAGTTCAGCCTGGCCATCTGGCACGGCTTCAATACCCCCTTCGTGATGAGCCTGGTCGCCCTGGGCGGCGGCACCGCGCTCTACCTTCTGCTGCGCCGCCAGCGCGCCGCCGGCAAGGTGGATGCGCCCCCGCTCATCTACCGCGTGAGCGGACGGCGCCTGTTCGAGATCGCCCTCACCTGGCTCACGCTGTGCGGGCACAACGGGCGGCGGCTGATGGCCACGCCGCGGCTGCAGTGGCAAATGCTGTGGCTGGTGCTGGCGGCGCTGGCCGGCGCGGCCCTGCCGCTGTGGACGCAGGGCCTGCAGCTCGGCGACCGCGGCACCCTGCCCCTGTCGCCGGCCTTCGTCGTGCTGTGGACGCTGGGCTCGATCTGCGCGGTGGCCGCCGCGTGGCAGGCCAAGTACCACCGGCTGGCGGCGCTGACGCTCATGGGCGGCGCGGGCCTGTGCACCTGCATCACCTTTTTGTGGTTCTCGGCGCCCGATCTGGCGCTCACGCAGATCGTGGTGGAGATCGTCACCACCGTGCTCGTGCTGCTGGGCCTGCGCTGGCTGCCCCGGCGCGACGAGCGGCTGCGCGGCGTGGACACCACCCACCCGGGCATCGTGCGGGCACGGCGGTTGCGCGACATGGCGGTGGCGCTGGCCGCCGGCGGCGGCATGGCCTGGCTGGCCTTCACCATGATGAGCCGGCCGTTCCCCGAGAGCACCTCCACCTTCTTCCTGGAGCGCGCGCAGACCGAGGGCGGCGGCACCAACGTGGTCAACGTGATGCTGGTGGACTTCCGCGGCTTCGACACCTTCGGCGAGATCGTGGTGCTGGGCATCGTCGCCCTGACGGTGTATGCGCTGCTGCGGCGCTTCCGCCCGGCGCGCGAGACCATGGACCTGCCCGAGCAGCAGCGCAACATGCCGGCCGATCTGCAGACCGACCTGCTCAACCCGCGCAATGCGACCGACACCGCCATCGGCTACCTGATGGTGCCCGCGGTGCTGGTGCGCCTGCTGCTGCCATTCACGGCCCTGGTGTCGTTCTACATGTTCATGCGCGGCCACAACGAGCCGGGCGGCGGCTTCGTGGCCGGGCTGGTGCTGTCGGTGGGGCTGCTGCTGCAATACATCATCTCGGGCACGCACTGGGTCGAGGCGCATCTGCCGCTGTACCCGCGCCGCTGGATCGGCACGGGGTTGCTGTTCGCCCTGGGCACCGGGCTGGGCGCCATCGCGCTGGGCTATCCGTTCCTGACCAGCCACACCGCGCACCTGCACCTGCCGGTGATCGGCGAGATCCACATCGCCAGCGCGCTGTTCTTCGACATCGGCGTCTTCACCCTGGTCGTCGGCTCGACGCTGCTGATCCTCACCGCCATCGCCCACCAATCGGTGCGGGGCCACCGCTACCACGCGCGCCTGGCCGAGGAGCGTGAGGCCGAACTGGCGGCCAGCCCCGACGCCACCGCCCCCGAAGGAGGAGCCCGCTGATGGAAATCGTTCTCGCCATTGCCATCGGCGTGCTCACCGGCTCCGGCGTGTGGCTGCTGCTGCGCCCGCGGACCTTCCAGGTCATCATGGGCCTGGCCCTGCTGTCGTATGCGGTCAACCTGTTCATCTTCAGCATGGGCCGCCTGGGCCTGGCCATCAACAAGGAGCCCGTGCTGGTGGAAGGTGTTCCGAAGGACCTGCTGCACTATGCCGACCCCATGCCGCAGGCGCTGGTGCTGACTGCCATCGTGATCGGCTTCGCCATGACGGCGCTGTTTCTCGTGGTGCTGCTGGCATCGCGCGGCATGTCGGGCACCGACCATGTGGACGGCACGCGCTCGCACGACGTGCAGGAGATGCCGTGACCCCTGCCCTCGCGCACGCCCTTTCCGCATGGATGCCGCACCTGATGCTGGTGCCCATCGTGCTGCCGCTGCTCACCGCCGCGCTGATGCTGCTGCTGCGCGAAGAGCGCCAGCGGCTCAAGCTGGGCCTGAACATCGCATCCACCTTCCTCGGCCTGCTGGTGGCCACGGCGCTGCTGCTGTGGACGGCCCAGGCCACCGTGCCCACCACCATGGGCGTGTATCTGCCGGGCAACTGGCCCGCGCCATTCGGCATCGTGTTGGCGCTGGACCGGCTCTCGGCCATGATGCTGGTGCTGACCAGTGCCGTCGCCCTGTGCTCCATCGTCTTCGCGGCCGCGCGCTGGCACCGCGCCGGGGTGCACTACCACCCGCTGTTCCAGTTCCAGCTGATGGGGCTGGCGGGCGCGTTCCTCACCGCCGACCTGTTCAACCTGTTCGTGTTCTTCGAGATCATGCTGGCCGCCTCCTACGGGCTGCTGCTGCACGGCTCCGGACGCACTCGGGTGCAGGCCGGGCTGCACTACATCGCCATCAACCTGGCGGCCTCGTCGCTGTTCCTCATTGGCGTGTCGATGCTGTACGGCATCACCGGCACGCTGAACATGGCCGATCTGGCGCAGAGCATTCCCAAGGTGGCGGCGGCGGACCGGGGCCTGCTGCACGCAGCGGCGGCCATCCTGGCCACGGCCTTCCTCATCAAGGCCGCGATGTGGCCGCTCAACTTCTGGCTGGTGCCGGCTTACAGCGCCGCCACCGCGCCGGCCGGCGCGCTGTTCGCGCTGATGACCAAGGTGGGCGTGTACACCATCCTGCGGCTGTGGACGCTCATGTTCAGCAGCGAGGCCGGCGCCTCCGCGCTGTTCGGCAGCCTGTGGCTGATCGGCGGCGGCATGATCACCATGGCCTTCGGCGGCATCGGCATGCTGGGCTCGCAGCGGCTCACGCACCTGGCGGGCTATGCGGCCATTCTTTCGTCCGGCACGCTGCTGGCGGCGGCCGGTTTCGGGCAGAACGTGCTGACCGCCGGGCTGCTGTACTACCTGCCCAGCTCCACGCTGGCGATCAGCGCGATGTTCCTGCTGGGCGACCTGATCGACCGCTGGCGCAACGACGGCGCCACGCTCGCGCCGCACGAGCGGCACGACGACGCGCCCTTCCTCACGGCCGAGCTGGTGCCCGCCGCGGGCCTGAACCTCGACGAGGACGAGACCGTGCTGATCGGCCGGGTCATTCCCGCCGCCGCCGCCTTCCTGGGCCTGGCCTACCTGCTGTGCACGCTGGTGATCGCCGGGCTGCCGCCGCTGTCGGGCTTCGTGGGCAAGTTCGCCATGCTGACGGCGCTGCTCAACCCGCTGGGCCTGGGCTCGTCTTCCGGCTACCAGCCCGGCACGCCGGGATGGGTGCTGCTGGCGCTGATGATCGTCACCGGCCTGTTCGCGCTGATCGCCCTCACCCGCACCGGCATCCGCTATTTCTGGACCACGCACGACCGCCGCCCGCCCCAGCTGCGCGTGCTGGAAGGCCTGCCGATCGCGCTGCTGCTGGCCGGGTGCATCGGCCTCACGCTGCACGCCGGCGCGGTGATGCGGTTCACGCAGGCCACCGCCAACGCGCTGCACACCCCGTCCAGCTACATCCGCGCGGTGATGTCGGCGCGGCCCGTGCCCGGGCCGGTCACGCCGGCGCAGCCGCCCGCGAAGGAAACGCCATGAAGCGCCTGTTCCCGGCCCCGCTGCTGTCCGTGGCGCTGTTCGTGATGTGGCTGATGCTCAACCGCTCGGTGAGTGCCGGGCAGCTCGTGCTGGCGGCGTGCGTGGCCATCGCCATCCCGGTGCTCACGCGTGGCCTGCGGCCCCTGCCGGTGCGCATCCGCCGGCCCGGCACCGTGCTGCGGCTGGTAGCGTCCGTCATCGCCGACAGCGTGGCGTCCAACCTGCGGCTGCTGCGCTTTCTGGCAACGCCATCGGGCCATCGGCCGCACCCGCCGGGCTTCGTGCAGATTCCACTGGAGATGCGCGACCCGAACGCCCTGGCGGTGCTGGCGATGATCGTGTGCATCACCCCCGGCACGTCGTGGGCCGAACTATCTCTGGACCGTTCGGTGCTGATGCTGCACGTGCTGGAGCTGGACGACAAGCAGGCCGCCATCGATCACATCAAAACGCGCTACGAGCGCCCCCTGATGGAGATTTTCGAATCATGACCAACGGTTCCATCCTGTCCATCGCGCTGCCGGTCGCCGTCTTCCTGCTGGTGCTGGCGATGTCCTGCGCCCTGGTGCGCATGCTCAAGGGCCCGTCGGCGCAGGACCGGGTGCTGGCCCTGGACTGCATGTACCTGAACGGCATGCTGTGCATGCTGGTGCTGGGCATCTACTACGGCAGCACGAACTACTTCGAGGCGGCGCTGCTGATCGCGCTGCTGGGCTTTGCCAGCTCCACGGCGATGGCCAAGTTCCTGCTGCGCGGCGAGGTGATCGAATGACCGCCACCACCCTGCCCCTGTGGGCCGAGATCGCCATCGCGGCCCTGGTGCTGGCCGGGTGCGGCATCGCCCTGCTGGGGTCGCTCGGGCTGCTGCGCCTGCCGACCTACTTCGAGCGGGTGCACGCGCCGTCCGTGATCGCCACGCTCGGGTGCTGGTGCATCGTGCTGGCCACGCTGCTGTACTTTTCGGTCCAGGGCGCCGGGCTGGCGCTGCACGCGCTGCTCATCGGCCTGTTCGTGGCGGTCACCGTGCCGGTGACCAACATCTTCCTGATGCGCGCCGCCCTGTTCCGCGCGCGCCGGGCCGGCCAGAACGTGCCGCCCAGCCTGAGCCGCCTGCACGAGAGCACCGACCGCGACTCCTGAGGCGATCGTCGGCGCATCTTCTCGGCGTGTTTCTCGGCGTATCTTCTCGGCGCCTTCTTCGACGCATTTGCTACCAAATTTATAGCAATATCCCCTAGAAGAATATGCCGCCACGGCCTGTTTGACCACATGCCGAACGGTCCGTGCCGGACGAGCGGCATCGGTGGCTGGACACAGCCGAACGCTACCAATTCAATAGCATGATGCCCTAGTGGAATCTGCGCTGGCGGCCTTTTCCGCTCGAATCAAGAACCCGCCCCACCGAAGCCGCCGCCACCCGGCGTGTGCACCTCGAACACATCGCCCGGCTCCATCTGCGCCTGGCCGATGTGCTCCAGCACCTCCACCCGGCCGTCCGCACGCACCACGCGGTTGATGCCGGGCTGCCCCGGCTGGCCGCCCGCCATGCCGAACGCGCCGTGGCGGCGCCCGTTGGAGAGGATGCCGGCCGTCATGGGTTCGAGAAAACGCACCCGGCGCACGCCGCCATTGCCGCCCTTCCAGCGCCCCGCCCCGCCCGAATCGGCGCGGATGGCGTAGCTCTCCAGCCGCACCGGAAAGCGGAACTCCAGGATCTCGGGATCGGTCAGGCGCGAGTTGGTCATGTGCGTCTGCACGACACCGGTGCCGTCGAAACCCTCCACCAGTTCCCCTCCATCGCCGAACACCCCACCGGCGCCGCTGCCGCCCGAGATGGTCTCGTAGTACTGGTGGCGGTCGTTGCCGAAGGTGAAGTTGTTCATCGTGCACTGGCTGCCCGCCGACACGCCCAAAGCGCCCAGCAGCGCGTTGGTGATGCAGGTGGAGGTCTCCACGTTGCCCGCCACCACGGACGCTGGCGGCAAGGGGTTGAGCATGGAGCCGGGCGGGATGATGACCTCCAGCGGCTTGAGGCAGCCGGCGTTCAGCGGAATGTCGTCGTCCACCAGCGAGCGGAACACGTACAGCACCGCGGCCATGCACACCGCGGTGGGGGCATTGAAGTTGTTGGCCTGTTGCGCCGAGGTGCCGGTGAAGTCGATCACCGCGCTGCGGGCGGCGGCGTCCACGCGCACCGCGACCTGGATCTGCGCGCCGTTGTCCAGCGGCAGCGTGAAGGCACCGTCCTGGAGCCGGGCGGCCAGGCGGGCGATGGCGCGGCGCACCGACTCCTCGGCGTTGTCCTGCACATGGCCCATGTAGGCCTGCACCACGGGCAGGCCGAACTGCTGCACCATGCGCCGCAGTTCCTGCACGCCCTTTTCGTTGGCGGCGATCTGCGCCTTCAGGTCGGCCAGGTTCTGCTGCGGGTTGCGGCTGGGGTATTCGCCGCTTTGCAGCAGGGCCGTCATTTCGGCCTCGCGCAGCACGCCGCGCTCCACCAGCTTGACGTTGTCGATCTGCACGCCCTCTTCCTCGATGCGCGTGGAAAACGGCGGCATCGAGCCGGGGGTGGTGCCGCCCACGTCGGCATGGTGGCCGCGGCTGCCGACGTAGAACGTGGGCTCGGCCTCTTCGGCCAGGTACACGGGGGTGATGACGGTGATGTCCGGCAGGTGCGTGCCGCCGTGATACGGATCGTTCAGCACGTACACGTCGCCCGGCTGCATGCGCCCGGCATTGCGGTGGATGACCGCCTTGATGCTTTCGCCCATCGAGCCCAGGTGCACCGGCATGTGCGGCGCGTTGGCGATCAGGTGGCCTTCGGCGTCGAACAGCGCGCAGCTGAAGTCGAGGCGCTCCTTGATGTTCACCGAGTGCGCGGTGTTCTGCAGCTGCAGCCCCATCTGTTCGGCGATGTTCATGAAGAGGTTGTTGAATACCTCCAGCAGCACCGGGTCCACCGTGGTGCCCAGCGCATGCCGCACGCTGCGCGCGATGGTGCGGTCGATCACCAGGTGGTCGAGGGCCGTCAGCGCGGCCTGCCAGCCCGGCTCCACCACGGTGGTGGCGTTCTTCTCGGCAATGATGGCCGGGCCGGCGATCACATCGCCGGGGCGCAGGTCCTCGCGCACCACCAGGGCCGCGTCGTGCCACGCGGGCATGCCGTCCACGCCCACGGTGTACATGCGCACGGTGCCACGGCGCGGCGCCTCGCGCGGCGGTTGCAGGGCCTGCATCGGCTCGACCGGCGCGTCGCCGGCCACCACCGCCTCGACCGAGACCGCCTCCACGATCAACGCCCGGCCCCGCATGAGAAAGGCGAAGCGCTGGCGGTAGGCGGCCTCGAACCCCGCCGTGATGGCCGCCACCTCCGGCACCTCGCCGACGGGCACGACCAGCGCCGCGTCCGAGCCCTCGTACCGCACATGCACCCGGCGGCGCACCGACACCGGCGCACCGCCTTGCTGCTGCTGTGCCATCTCGGCCCGGGCCGCCTCGGCCAGCGCATCCAGCGTGTGGGCGATGCCGCCCAGGGCCTCGGGCGACAGGCGCGCCTCCACCGCCTGCTCGCGGATCAGGTTCTGGTCGGCCAGGCCCATGCCGTAGGCCGACAGCACGCCGGCCAGCGGGTGCACGAACACGCGCTGCATGCCCAGCGCATCGGCCACCAGGCAGGCATGCTGCCCGCCCGCGCCGCCGAAGCACTGCAGGGTGTAGCGCGTGACGTCGTAGCCCCGTGCGACCGAGATCTTCTTGATGGCATTGGCCATCTGCTGCACCGCGATCTGGATGAAGCCGTGGGCCACGTCGTGCGCGGGGCGGCCGGCCTGCGCCGCCAGGTCAGCAAAGCGGGCCTGCACCACCCCCGCATCGAGCGGCTCGTTGCCGCCGTGGCCGAACACGTGCGGAAAGTGCGCGGGCTGGATCTTGCCGACCATCACGTTGGCATCGGTCACGGCCAGCGGCCCGCCCCGGCGGTAGCTGGCCGGCCCCGGGTTGGCGCCCGCGCTCTGCGGGCCCACGCGAAAGCGCGCGCCGTCGTATTCCAGGAGCGAGCCGCCGCCGGCGGCCACGGTGTGGATGCTCATCATCGGCGCGCGCATGCGCACGCCCGCCACCTGGGTTTCGAACTCGCGCTCGAACTCGCCCGCGTAGTGGCTCACGTCGGTGGAGGTGCCGCCCATGTCGAAACCGATCACGCGCACCGAATCCCCCGGGCCCGCGGCCCCGCCGGCACCTCCTGCGCCGCCTGCCTCGCCCGCGAAGGCCAGCTCCGCCGTGCGCGCCATCCCCACGATGCCGCCGGCCGGGCCGGAGAGGATCGCGTCCTTGCCCTGGAAACGGTGCGCATCGGTGAGCCCGCCCGACGACTGCATGAAGTACAGCGGCACGCCCGGCATCTCGGCGGCCACCTGCTCCACGTAGCGGCGCAGGATGGGCGACAGGTAGGCATCCACCACCGTGGTGTCGCCCCGGCTCACGAACTTCATCAGCGGGCTGGTGCCGTGCGAGGTGCTCACCTGCGTGAAGCCCGCCTCGCGCGCGAGCCGCGCCGCCGCCTGCTCGTGCGCGGTGTAGCGGTAGCCATGCATGAACACGATGGCCACGCTGCGCAGGCCCGCGTCGTGGGCGGCCCACAGGCGCTCGCGCAGGTGGGCCACGTCCAGCGCCTGCTCGACCTCGCCATGGGCCCCCACGCGCTCCTGCGCCTCGATCACGCGGCTGTACAGCAGCTCGGGCAGCACGATGCGGCGCTCGAACAGTCGGGGGCGGTTCTGGTAGGCGATGCGCAGCGCATCGCGAAAGCCCCGCGTGGTCACCAGCAGCGTGGGCTCTCCCTTGCGCTCCAGCAGCGCGTTGGTGGCCACGGTGGTGCCCATCTTCACGCACTCCACCTGCGTGGGCGACACGGGCGCGCCGGGCTGCAGGCCCAGCAGATGGCGGATGCCGGCCACCGCGGCATCGCGATAGTGCCCGGGGTTTTCGGACAGCAGCTTGTGCGTGACCAGGGTGCCGTCGGGCCGGCGGCCCACCACGTCGGTGAAGGTGCCGCCACGGTCCACCCAGAACTGCCACAGTTGCGTTGCCATGTCGATGCTTTCCTCAGCCTGTTACGAATGAAATGGTTGGACAACATTGACGCAGGCACCACCTGCGAGACAGGAGAGCATCCACGATCTGCCGACCTTTTTCGATGATATCTTCGGCCCGCGGCACGCCGCTGCGGCCCGCTTGCCCCCTCAACGAACCAGCCCATTCCAACGAGTGCGGCAGCCACCGATCCCCTTCATCCACCAGACATGCCAGAACAAATCGACTATGCCTTCCTGAGCGCCCTGGAGGGCGGCTCGCTGACCACCGGCTACGTGCCGGCGGCCAACGTGAGCAAGAGCGGCGTGACCATCGCGACCGGGTTCGACCTGGGCCAGCGCTCCGAGAGCGATCTGAAGAACCTGGGCCTGGCCAGCGGGCTGGTCACCAAGCTCAAACCCTACCTCGGCACCAAGGGCACCGACGCCAAGACGCTGATCGAGAAGACCCCGCTGACGATCACTGCCGCCGAGGCCGAATCCATCGACAAGGCCACCAAGGCCAGCCACATCGCGAGCGTGAAGCTCAAATACGATTCGGCCACGGCCGCCAAGAAGAACTTCATCGACCTGCCGGCGGAAGCGCAGACCGTCATCGCGTCGGTGTCGTTCCAGTACGGCGTCAACCTGGATGCCGCCACGCCGAAGTTCTGGAAGGCCGTCACCGAACAGGACTGGACCGAAGCGGTCAAGCTGCTCAAGAACTTCGGGGATGTGTATCCCACCCGCCGCGGCAAGGAAGCCGCCCTGCTGGAGAAAGTCAAATGAAACGATGGATCGCCCTGGCCAGCGCCGCGATGGCTTGCGCCGCCCTGCATGCTGCACCTGCCAACCCTGGCGCCGACCACGCGGTCGGTGTGGTGCATGTCACCAACCCGGAACTGCTCTCGGCGCTGCAGAACCTCAAGGCCTCGCTCACGGCAGAGCGCACGCCGCTCGCGTTCGACAATGGCGCTTCGGCCAAGAACTGCCTCGAATATTCGGACCTGCTGCCGAAGAGCCAGCCGGTCGAGTCGACCCGCAACTTCGAGATCCGCAGCGAATACCGGCTGTGCGACAGCATCCGCGTGATCACCGGCAAGCCCTTCGTCGCGCAGAAGGCCGCCGCCTCCGGCAAGCAGGGCAAAACCCTGTACGAAAAACTGGACCTGCGGTCGTTCCCCTCGTCGCTGCGCAATCGCGCCGATGGCAAGAAGCACACGCTCCGGGCGCTGCTGCCCGGCACGCACCAGTCCGAAGGCAGCGCCGTCCAGGTGGAAACCCCGGAGCAGTTCTTCCGCCTGGAGGTCGTGGGCACCATCGACCACGGCAGGGGCCACCCGCCCGAATGGATCGTCTGGGTGACGGACGAGCTCAAGAACGGCACCTACCGCGGGTACAGCAACATCGTCGTGCATCCGCCCCGTGCGGCGTCCGGCCTGTACACCGCGGCGGCATCGCCCCGATGACAATGGGCGGTCCTTTCCTTTAGCCCCGTCACCGGGGCGCCGCAGGTACCGAATCGCATGGCCTCTTTCGTCCCCCACCGTCCCTTGCTGGACCAGACCTTTCCCCGCACCCTGTCCGCCTGGGTGGAGCGTTTCGGCCAACCCGTGTCTCGCGCGCCCGCATCGAAGGCTGGCTGTTCGAGGGCGTGGCCGCACGGCGCGCGGCCGAGCAACGCCTTGCGGCGGTGGGCGTGGTGGCGCGGTTTCGCAGTGCCTACAAGCCCC
Source organism: Acidovorax sp. KPB24-03 (assembly GCF_057546605.1). Classification (NCBI taxonomy): domain Bacteria; kingdom Pseudomonadati; phylum Pseudomonadota; class Betaproteobacteria; order Burkholderiales; family Comamonadaceae; genus Acidovorax; species Acidovorax sp. KPB24-03. The sequence goes on from NZ_BAAJYR010000008.1 coordinate 32,885, forward strand.
TGGTGCACTACTTTCTGGAAGAGGTCGATACCGCCCAGCTGGCCGCCGCCACGGTGCGCTACCCAGTGCCGGCCACCGGCTCGCCCGGGCGTTTTCTGCTGGAGGCCTATCCGCTGGCCGACCTCCTGGCCGGGTGCGACCTGCGGTTCCAACCCGGGGGCGACGACCTGCACTACGGCGTGGCGCTGCGCTTTCGCGATGGCCGCGAAACGGTCGATCGGGTCTTCGCACCCAACCGGGTGCACGAAGACCCCACCAGCCCGGACCCGCTGCTGTCGCCCACGGGCTGGCTGCGCGTGGACGCGTCCGGTGCGCCGGACAGCAACCAGGATGCGGCCGAATCCACCGATTTCGAAGACCTCTTCGCGCACGCCATGCGCACGCTGCGGGAGCATGCCTGGCCCGCGCAGGAGCCCTATTTCGAACGGCTGGACATCCGCGTCGACCTGCCGGGCTTCGAGCAGCCGCTGTCCACGCCGCACGAATGCATGAGCCTGCACGAGGCCCTGCACGAAGACCTGTATTTTTTCGCTGCTCGAGTTCTTTCAGCAGCACTCCGGCCGCCCTGCGGGCGACCGCCGGCTGCAGCCCGGGCAGATCGTGCCCGACATCCGCCAACACGACGGCCCGCCACGCCTGCGCATCGCGCTGCGCGCCTTCGACGTGGCCGCACAGGACGCGGGCGCCTGGGCGGACACCACGGCCGGACAGGCCCTGGACGACATGGGCCAGGCTCCGCCGCCCGAGCGCATCGCACAAGCGATGGCGCGGCTGGGCGGCCAGCGCTTTTCCGCGCGCAGCCGCCAGGGGCGCGAGGTGCTGGGCCTGTACCGCACCGGCACCGAGGCCCCGATCCTGCTGAGCGGCGGCCAGCACGCCAACGAAACCTCCGGCGTCGTGGGGGCCCTGCGCGCGGCCGAGGCGCTGCATGCGCGGCCCGGCGCGCACTTCGCCCTCATCGCGCTGGAGAACCCCGACGGCTATGCGCTGCACCGCGAACTGGGCGCGCACCACGCCCACCACATGCAGCATGCCGCGCGCTACAGCGCGCTGGGCGACGACATCGAATACCGCGAGACGGCGCCGCTGTACGAACGCGAAGCCCGCGAACAGGCACTGGCCCTTTCCGGCGCGCAATTGCACATCAACCTGCACGGCTACCCCGCGCACGAGTGGACCCGGCCGCTGTCCGGCTATGTGCCGCGCGGCTTCGGCCTGTGGACGGTACCCAAGGGGTTCTTTCTGATCCTGCGCCACCACCCGGGCTGGCAGGCCGAAGGCCGCGCGCTGCTGGAGCGGGTGGCCGCCGCGCTGCAGGCCGTTCCCGGCCTGCCCGAGTACAACGCCCGCCAGATGGCGCTGTACGAACGCCACGCGGGCGCATTGCCGTTCGAGGTGATCCATGGCACGGCTTGTACGCAGTCCGAGAACCCGCGCGGTGCGTCGGTCACGCTCATCACCGAGTTCCCCGACGAGACGGTGTCGGGCGATGCCTTCCGCTTCGCGCACGGCGTGCAGAAGGCCGCCGTGCTGGCTGCGGTGGACGCTTGGCAGGCCATTCTTTCCGAGCGCGGCTGATTGCGCTTGGGTGGATGGGGGGATCGGGCCTTGTTCCCTTCGGCGGTGCGTGACGTGGTGCACGCCCGGCGCTGAAGGCCATCGCGTCGCTTGCCGCAAGCGCCCGGCGGCATGAAAACAGGGGGGTTGGCAGCCCCCTTCTCTGGCACGGTCTGTGCATACCGAACCGCACTGGCGATGGGCCCGGTCCGGGCCTTTGCCATGCGCTTTGTTCAGGTAAACACCTGAGGGTGTTGCCGCAAACACGCGGTTACATTGAATGCGGTCTTTCGTTTCCCTGTCTCACTACCACTGTGGAGTTCATCGATGAAGCGTAGCGCTCTCCCTCTGTCCGCATGGGCCCTTGCCGGCGCCCTGGGTTGCGGACTGTGTGCCCCCACCGCGTTCGCGCAGACCAAATGGGACCTGGCCGCGGCTATCCCGCCACCAACTTCCACACCGAGAACCTGATGGAGTTTGCCAAGGACGTGGACACCGCCACGGGCGGCAAGCTCAAGATCACGGTGCATGCCAATGCATCGCTGTTCAAGGCCAACGAGATCAAGCGCGCCGTGCAGGGCGGGCAGGCGCCGGCCGGCGAGATCCTGCTGCCCAACTTCGAGAACGAGAACCCCATCTTCGGCGTGGACGGCATTCCGTTCCTGGCCACCTCGTACGCCGATTCCAAGCGGCTGTACGAAGCGCAAAAGCCTGTGCTCGAAAAACTGCTCAATGCGCAGGGCCTGCGGCTGCTGTACACCGTGGCCTGGCCTCCGCAGGGCATCTACTCCAAGCGGGAAATCACCTCGGTGGCCAATCTGCGGGGCATCAAATGGCGCGCCTACAGCCCCGCCACGGCCAAGATCGCCGAGCTGATCGGCGCGCAGCCCGTCACCATCCAGGCGGCTGAGCTGTCGCAGGCCACGGCCACCGGCGCGGTCGAATCGATGATGACCTCCGGTTCCACCGGCTACGACAGCAAGCTCTACGAGAGCATCAAGTACTTCTACGACACCCAGGCCTGGCTGCCCAAGAACGCGGTGATCGTGAGCAAGAAGGCCTTCGACGCGCTCGACAAGCCCACGCAGTACGAACTGCTCAAGAGCGCCGCAGCGGCCGAGGCCCGCGGCTGGAAGGTCAGCGCAGAAAAGAACGAGTGGTACAAGAAGGCCCTGACCGACAAGGGCATGAAGATCCTCCCGCCCCCGCCGAAGCTGGTGGCCGACCTGCGCCAGGTCGGTGACATCATGCTGGCCGACTGGCTCAAGAAGGCCGGCCCCGATGGCGAGGCCATCATCGCCGCCTACCGCAAGCCGGCTCCCGTGGCAGCCAAGTGATGCGCCGCTTCCTGGACCGCCTGTACCTGGGCGCGGGCGCCCTGGGCGCCACCTTCGTGGCCCTGATCTGCGTGCTGATGATCGCGCAGAGCGTGCTGCGCGAGGTCGGGGTGCGCACCGGGGCGCTGAACGACGTGGTGGCGTGGTTCTGCGCCGCCGCGGCGTTCTTCGCCATGGCGCATGCCTTCAAGCACGGCGACTTCGTGCGGGTCACGCTGCTGCTGGAAAAGCTCTCGCCGCCCCGGCGCCGGCAGTTCGAGATCGTCTCGCTGGCCATCGGCTCGGTGGCAGTGGCTTACCTGGCCTGGTCGGCGTGCCTCTTCACCTACGAAAGCTGGGAGTTCAACGATGTGGCCCAGGGCCTGCTGCCGCTGCCGATATGGATTCCCCAGATGAGCTTCGCACTGGGTTCGGTGCTGCTGTTCGTCGCGGTGGTCGATGAATTCATCATCGTCCTGCGCGGCGGCGTGCCCACCTTCGTGCGCGAAGTCGAGGACCGGCATGCGCGCGGCGATTTCTCTTCCGACATCTGACCCTCCACCCGACCTGAACCCTCGCTGCGGCCCGGCCGGGCCCGAAAGAAGAATCCCATGGACATTCTGATGGTGGGCGGCATCTTGCTGCTGCTGATGATCGTGCTGCTCTCGGGCGGCGTCTGGATCGCGATGACGCTGGCGATCTGCGGCTGGGTCGGACAGGCGTTCTTCACGAACACGCAGCCGGGCAAGAATTTGTTCTCGGCCTTCTGGGAAAGCAATGCCAGCTGGGAGCTGGCGGCGCTGCCGCTCTTCATCTGGATGGGCGAGATCCTGTTTCGCACCAAGCTGAGCGAAGAGATGTTCGAGGGCCTGCGGCCCTGGCTCAACCGGGTGCCGGGCCGGCTGATGCACACCACCATCCTGGGGTGCGGCATTTTCGGATCGGTGTCGGGCTCGTCCGCCGCCACCTGCGCCACCATCAGCAAGGTGGCCCTGCCCGAGCTGCTCAAGCGCGGCTACGACGAGCGCCTGGCGCTGGGCTCGCTCGCCACGGCAGGCACGCTGGGCATTCTCATTCCGCCATCCATCACCATGGTGGTGTATGCGGTGGCGGCAGATGCCTCCATCATCCGCATCTTCCTGGCGGGCTTCCTGCCGGGCCTGCTGCTGATGCTGCTGTTTTCGGGCTACATCGGCTGGTGGAGCCTGCGCAACCCCGACAAGGTGCCGCCGGCCGATGCACCGACGACCTTCCGCCAGAAGATCCGGCAGTCCGGCAACCTGATTCCGGTGGCGGTCCTGATCGTCTTCATCGTGTGGGTGCTGGTGGCCGGCTACGCCACCGCCACCGAGTGCGCCGCCTATGGCGTGGCCGGCTCGCTGGGGCTGGCGCTGTGGAGCCGCTCGCTCACGTGGAAGAACTTCACCGAAGGGCTGATGAGCACCACGCGCACCAGCTGCATGATCATGTTCATCCTGGCCGGCGCGGCCTTCCTGACCAAGACCATGGCCTTCACCGGCATTCCGCGCGAGCTGGCCGAGTGGGTCAATGCGATGAACCTCTCGCCCTTCGCACTGATCGGCGTGCTGACGATCGTCTACCTCGTGCTGGGCACGGCGCTGGACGGCATCAGCATGATCGTGCTCACCAGCGCGGTGGTGCTGCCCATGATCCAGAAGGCCGGCTTCGACCTGATCTGGTTCGGCATCTTCATCGTGCTGCTGGTGGAGATCGCCGAGGTCACGCCGCCCGTGGGTTTCAACCTCTTCGTGCTGCAGAACATGACCGGCAAGGACAGCAACACGATTGCACGCGCGGCCATTCCGTTCTTCCTGTGCCTGGTGGTGTGCATCGCGATCATCACCGTGTTCCCGCAGATCGTCACCGTGCTGCCGGACCTGGTGATGGGCAAGGACGGCGGCTAGGCGCCGGCCTGCTGGGGCAGCAGGCCGCCTCCACTCCACGGATGACAGCGCCTCGGCGGCGAGGCCCCGGGTTTTTGCGATACTTTGCGGCATGCTGCTTCACGTCGCCGTCATTTGCCTGGCCGCCTGCCTGGGCGCCCTGCTGCGCTGGGGCTTCGCCCTGTGGCTCAACCCCGGCGGCCTGCTGCCCTGGGGCACGCTGGCGGTGAACCTCATCGGCGGCTACCTGATTGGCATCGCCATCGCCGTGTTCACCCAGCGGCCGGACATCGACCCGGCCTGGCGGCTGCTCATCATCACCGGCTTTCTCGGTACCCTGACCACCTTCTCCAGCTTCTCTGCCGAAGTCGTCACCATGCTGCTGCAGCAGCGCTACGGCATCGCGCTGGCCACGCTGCTTTTGCACGTGGGCGGCTCCTTCACCCTCACCTGGGCCGGCATGCGCACGGCCCTGTGGTGGGCGGCCCGCTGACCGACGCCCGGCAACGGGCCCTTCTTTTTTGCCCCCACAATCTCACCCCATGGATTCCAATACCGAACTCAACGACAGCCGCCTGGCCAATGCCTGGGCCGAATTGAACAACCACGCCGTGAACGGCAACCCGCTGCACGCCGATGCCTACCGGCTGGCGTTCGCGGACCCCGAATTCCTGCTGCGGCGCGAAACGCGCGGCATCCGCTTCCAGCTCGAAATGCTCAAGCCCGATCTGGGCCAGACCGCACAGGGCATCGAGAACACCGTGGTGGTGTACGGCAGCGCGCGCTTCATCGCCCCCGACGAAGCCGAGCAGCAATTGGCCGATGCCGAGGCGAGCGGTGACGACAGCCGCATCGCACGCGCCAGACTCGCCGTGCGCAACGCCCGCTACTACGACCTGGCGCGCCAGTTCGCGCGCGTGGTGGCCGAGCACAGCGAACAGCAGCAGCCGGCGGACCGCATCTACGTGTGCACCGGCGGCGGGCCGGGCATCATGGAGGCCGCCAACCGCGGCGCGCACGACGTCGGCGCGCTCAACGTGGGCCTGAACATCGCCCTGCCCCACGAGCAAAGCGGCAACCGCTTCATCTCGCCCTCGCTGAGCTACAAGTTCCACTACTTCGCGCTGCGCAAGATGCACTTCATGATGCGCGCCAAGGCCCTGGTGGCATTCCCCGGCGGCTTCGGCACGCTGGACGAATTGTTCGAAGTGCTCACCCTTGTGCAGACCGGCAAGGCCAAGCCGGTACCCATCGTGCTGTTCGGCACCGACTTCTGGAAGAAGCTGGTCAACTTCGATGCGCTGGTGGAGCAAGGCACCATCTCCGCCGCCGACCTGAACCTGTTCCACTACACGGACGACCCGCAGGAAGCCTGGAACATCATCAAGGCGTTCTACAAGCTTTGATGGCAGTTCAGGCCCGACGCAACCTCGCTGTCGAATGCACGGACGGGTCCTGCGTCAGGCCAAAACCGGCCGCCACTGGGCTTGCAGTTCCTGAGCGATCTTGTCCATCGCGGCACGTTGCCGGGCTGGCTCGAAATTACAAAAGGCCTGATCGAAGATGCGCCCATGCCGCGCTTGGGCCGCCTCAGCCTGCTGTCTGAGGGAGGCTGCCTGCGATGGAGTGATATCTGCAAAATGTCTCAGTGGCAGAAAATGACCCGGAACGACCAATCGTTCTTTTTCCTCGGGCATGCGGTCGGTGTACAGAAGCGCTGCGCCAATGAAACACTCCGCCAACGCTTGCTTGGCAGGTTGCTGATCGAACCGCATGATGCTGATCCAGGCCATCGGTGTCGTTTCTTTGGGAAAGATATCCACGAGGGCGTCAACGACCTTGGCCATGGCACGAGGCTCGCCTTGGAAATAGGCGCGCTGTAGCGTTTTTTTTACCGACAGCGCGTTCCAGTTCAGCCGCTGCCGCCACTCCGGTTTTTCCGTTGGACAGCGGCAGATCGGCGACCGTCATCGTGTTGGGATGATCTGGAAACTGATCGGCGAAATACTCTGTCAACGCCTCGTCAATGGAATTCTGATGAGGGCTACCCGCCAGCCCCTTCACGAAATTCGGATGGCTGAAGCAATGCAGGAATTCATGGCGGGCCGTGTGGATGCCGACATCGCGTGCCAGTCCTTCCCTGACCGACAAACTCGTTGGCTCAGACTTGTGGCGTCTGACTAGGCCACGATAGCCATTCGGCAAATTCGAAGTCACCTGGGGTTCGACCGCATGGCACACACTATCAGCCGGGATGAAGGCCGCGTGCCGGTCCATGACCTCAGCTTTCGCTTGATGTAATGTCGGCATGTCGACCAATGGGCCGGGGCCTGACGGCTTGGGTTGCGCAGTGCCGGCTTGCTTGAAAACCCCGTATCCGGCAGCCACTGCGGCCACCCCCACATAAGTTTTCCACGAGAGATGCAGCGCTCCGCCTGCCACCTCAGCGGCTCTCCCAAGCAAGGAAGACGCAGGGGTTGCGCGGTCTGGCGCCTGCGAAGCGCCGGAAGGAAGACGTCCGCGGGGAGCAGATGTTGACTGGCCAGCGCGGCTGGAAGCATTGCGACTTGGCAGATCCTTGAGTTGCCCATCACGCGAGAGAGACGCGGAACTGCTCTCTTTTTTAGATGAACTGGCTTTCTCGTCAGAGCTGCGGCTTGAAGACGGTATATCGGCGTTGCGAGACTTGACTCGAACCATGGTTTCCTCGGGGTATTGCGTTGAGAAACTATGGCAAAAGCACTCCAACCCACCCGGTAGGTTAACGAAGATTGTCAGCGTCCGGCGAATCACTGCGCGATGGGCGCGCACCGTTCAACCTCTTGCAATCAGTGATGCGCCGAAACGGAATCCCCCATCCGCCACGCTATACGCCCCCCCAGGCCCACCACCGCCCCCACGACCCAGAAAAGCCCTGCCACCCCGATCAGCGCCCCTGCCGATCCGAACAGCACCGGCATCAGCACGCTCGAACCATTGATGGCCATCAGCCGCAGGCCGAGCGCCTCGCCGTGGCGATGCGATGGCGTGATCTGGTGCAGCATGCTCATGATCATCGGCTGCACCGATCCCAGCGCGAAGCCCAGCAGCACCGAACACAGGCCCAGTGCCCACGGGTTGGGCAGCAAGGGGTACACCGCGAACAGCACCGCCGTGGTGACCATCGCCCAGGTGACCACGACCGCCTCGCGCAGGTGGGCTGCCACCAGGGGCATGAGCACGCGGATCACGGCCGCCGCAATGGCGAACGCACCCAGGATGGTGCCGATCACCGACGCCGACAGGCCCCGCTCGTGGCCCAGGAGCGGCACCACGAAGGTGTGCACGTCCCAGCACGACGACAGCAGCCAGTTCACGATGAGCAGGCGGCGAAAGCCGGGCTCGGCCAGCAGGTCCCAGGCCCGGGGGCGCACGCCGCCGGCCGCCGCGATCACGGGCGGCAGTTCCACGGTGGCCCTCACCCAGAACCAGGTGGCGATGGGCAGCACGGCCATCAGCGCGAAGGCGGCGCGGTAGCCCTCGGTGCTGCCGGCCGTGGGACCGGCATGGTCGATGAGCATCCCGGCGCAGAACGGCCCGACGAAGTTGGACACGGCCGGGCCGATCGCCAGCCAGCTGAACACCTGGCGCAGCTGCGTGGAGTCGTGCGCCGCGCGCCCCACATGGCGCTGCAGGGCAATGGTGGCGGCCCCCGTGGCGCCGCCCGTCATGAGCGCGGCCAGGCACAGCATGGGAAACGCCGGCCACACCAGCGCCCCGGCCGCCCCGACCACCGCCACGACCACGGCATAGCCGACCGGGCGCTTGAGGCCATGGCGGTCGGCATAGCGGCCCGCCGGCAGCGCCAGGAACACCTGGGTGAGCGCGAACAGCGCGAGCAGGATGCCGACCGCCGCCGCGCTGTAGCCCTCGCGCAGGGCCAGCAGCGGTGCGGCCAGCCGCATGCCGGCCATGCAGGCGTGAATGCAGATCTGTCCGGCGATCAGGCGGGCCAGTGCGGTGTTCATGTCAAACGGCCTCGTCTTCGGTAGTGGGCGGTAGCCCGCCATCCGTGGCACCCGCACCCGCCAGGGGCACCGCCGCCCCCGGGGCCGGCAGGGCCTGCACTTCGCGCAGCTGGCGCTGGATGGCGCGCGTGCGCACGCCCACCTCATCGAACCGCCGGGCCGCCGCGTCGATGGATTTGCGCGTGGCCTCGACCACGTCGCCGAACTTGGAGAACTCCGTCTTCACCGCGCCGAGCAGGCCCCACACCTCGGACGAGCGCTTTTCGATCGCCAGCGTCTTGAAGCCCATCTGCAGGCTGCTGAGCATGGCCGCCAGATTGGCGGGCCCGGTGATCATCACGCGGCAGTCGTTCTGCAGCGCCTCCACCAGCCCGGGCCGGCGAATCACCTCGGCGAACAGGCCCTCGGTGGGCAGGTACATCACGGCGAAGTCGGTGGTGTGCGGCGGCGACACGTACTTGGCGAAGATCTTGCGCGCCTCGGCCTTGATGGAGGTCTCGAAGGCGTTGCCCGCGGAGAGCACCGCCGCCTTGTCGGCCAGGTCCTGCGCGTCCAGCAGGCGCTGGTACTGCTCCACCGGATACTTGGAGTCGAAGGGCAGCCACACGGGTTGCTCGTCGCCCCGGCCCGGCAGCCGGATGGCGAACTCCACCAGGTCGTCGCTGCCGGGCACGACCTTCACGTTGCGCGCGAACTGGTCCACGGTGAGCACGTTCTCGATGATGGCGCCCAGCTGCATCTCGCCCCAGGTGCCGCGCGTCTTCACGTTGGTCATCACGCGCTTGAGGTCGCCCACACTGCCGGCCAGCGTCTGCATCTCGCCCAGGCCCTTGTGCACCTGCTCCAGCCGGTCGCTCACCAGCTTGAAGGATTCGCCCAGGCGCTGCTCCAGCGTGGCGTGCAGCTTCTCGTCCACGGTGCGGCGCATCTCCTCCAGCTTGGCGGCGTTGTCGGCCTGGATGGCGGACAGGCGCTCGTTGAGCACGCCGCGCAGGGCTTCGCCAGTCTGCGTGAGTTCGGCGCGGAAAGCGCCCAGCGCCTGCACCAGTTCCTGCCGCGCCGCGACGGCATCGGTCTGGCCCAGCGCCAGGCGCTGCTCCAGCTTGCCTTCGAAGGCGGTGAAGGCCGCGAGCAGCTCCGCCCGGCCGCTGCGCGACTCGTGCACCGCCTGGGCCAGCCGCTCGTCCACGGCCTGGCGCACGCTTTCCAGCGTGCCCTGCATGGTCTGCGTGAAGCCGCGCAGCTGCTGGGCCATGCCCTCCAGCGCGCCATCGTTCTTGGCCACCGCCAGCTGCGTGGCCTGGGCCGTGGCCTCCAGGCGCTGCAGGCGCATCAGCCACTCGGGGGGCAGTTCGGCGCGCGGGCTGCGCAGCAGCAGCACCCCAAGCATCAGGACGACCAGCACCAGCAAACCCAGGACAGCGAACATTTCCAAAACCCGACACTCCTTTTGCTATTTATTTGATAGCTACACCGGCATGAAAATCGCCGGCATGTGGCCGATTCGGCTCTAAACCGCGGCGCGGAAGCACCGTGGCGGCCTCCGTCACACCGGCCGTTCGCCCGGCGTGTTCACGGGCGTCAGCGCGCCCCGGCCGTCGAAGAACGCGATCAGGTTGTCCGCCGCCAGGTTGGCCATCGCCAGCCGCGTGGGCACGGTGGCGCTGGCGATGTGCGGGGTCAGCACCACGTTGGGCACGGTGAGCAGGTCCGGGTGCACCTGCGGCTCGCCCTCGAACACGTCCAGCCCGGCCGCTGCGATGCGCTTGTCGCGCAGCGCCGCCGCGAGCGCCGCGTCGTCCACGATGCCGCCGCGCGCGATGTTGACCAGGGTGGCGGTCGGCTTCATCTGCGCCAGCTCGGCGGCGCCGATGGCGTGGTGCGACTCGGCCGTGTAGGGCAGCACCAGCACGAGGTGGTCGGCCTTGCGCAGCAACTCCTCCTTGGAGACGTAGCGCGCGCCGCATTCGCCCTCCAGCGCGGGCGAGAGGCGGGAGCGGTTGTGGTAGATCACCTGCATGCCGAAGCCGTGCGCGCCGCGCCGGGCGATGCCCTGCCCGATGCGGCCCATGCCCAGGATGCCGAGCGTGCTGCCGTGCACGTCGGAGCCGGCGAACATGTCGTAGCTCCATTTCGTCCACTGGCCGGCCCGCAGATAGTGCTCGCTCTCGGTCATGCGGCGCGCGGTGGCCATGAGCAGCGCGAAGCCGAAATCCGCCGTGGTCTCGGTCAGCACGTCGGGCGTGTTGGTGCCCTGCACGCCCGACGCGGTGAGCGCGTTCACGTCGAAGTTGTTGTAGCCCACCGCCATGTTGGCCACGATGCGCAGCCGCGGGCAACGCGCCAGCAACTCGGCGTCGATGCGCTGGCTGCCGGTGGTCAGGGCGCCGTCCTTGTCCTGCAGGCGCTCGGCCAGTTCGGCCGGCGACCAGACCGCGTCGGCGGGGTTGGCCTCGACCTCGAAATGCTGCGAGAGCCGCTCCACCACCTCGGGAAAGATGGCGCGGGCGACCAGGATGCGGGGCTTGGACATGGATCAGGACCTTTCAGCGAAACCAGAGGAATGTCATGGCGACGAGCAGCGGCAGCAGGATGCCGCACGACCAGAGCATGTAGCCGAAGAAGCTGGGCATCTTCACGCCGCGCTCTTCGGCAATGGCCTTGACCATGAGGTTGGGCGCATTGCCGATGTAGGTGCCCGCGCCCATGAACACGGCGCCGGCCGAGATCGCGGCCAGCGTGGGGGCGAGCGTGGTCATGAGCACGGCCGGGTCGCCGCCGGCGGTGTTGAAGAACACGAGGTAGGTAGGCGCGTTGTCCAGGAACGCGCTCAGCAGGCCGGTGGCCCAGAAGTACATGGCCGGATCGGGGGTGCCGTCAGGCCGGGTCACCGCGCCGACGATGGCGCCGAACGGCCCCTGCGTGCCCGCCTTGAGCATCGCGATGACCGGGATGATGGTGAGAAAGATGCCCGCGAACAGCTTGGCCACTTCCTGCATGGGAGCCCAGCCGAACTGGTTGTCCGCGTGCACCTGGCGCGGCGTGAGCCACAGCGAGGCGCCCACCACCGCCAGCAGCCCCACGTCGCGCACCAGCCCGGGCAGGCCCACGGGCGTGCCGGCGATGCTCCACACCACCGGCGACTTCCAGAACCCGCTGAGCAGCACCAGGGCGATCACCGCGCCCAGCAGCCAGAAATTGACCTGGCCGTCGAAGCCGATCGAGCGCGTGTCGGGCGTGGGGTCCGGCCGTGCCGCCTCGCCCGGCCGGCCATGGAACCAGCGGTCGATCGCGTAGAAGATCGCCAGCAGCGAACCCACGAGGAACAGCGTCTCCTGATGGATGTGCCCGACCGTCCAGAAGAAATCCACGCCCTTCAAAAAGCCCAGGAACAGCGGCGGGTCCCCCAGCGGCGTGAGCGAGCCCCCGGCGTTGGAGACGATGAAGATGAAGAACACGACGATGTGCGCCACGTGCTTGCGGTGGTCGTTGGCGCGCACCAGCGGCCGGATCAGCAGCATCGATGCGCCCGTCGTCCCCATGAAGCTTGCCAGCACCGCGCCGATGGCCAGGATGGCCGTGTTCAGCCCGGGGCCGCCATGCAGGTTGCCGCGGATGTGGATGCCCCCCGCCACGGTGAACAGCGCCGCCAGCAGGATGACGAAAGGCAGGTACTCGGCCAGCAGCGCATGCACCAGGTTCACACCCGCCGCACCGGCCCCGAAGACTGCCGCGAACGGCAGCAGGAACGCCAGCGCCCACGCGGCAGCGATCTTACCGAAATGGTGGTGCCAGAACGCGGGGGCGAACAGCGGCACCAGCGCGATCGACAGCAACAGGCCCGCGAAGGGCACACCCCACAGCACCGACAGCGCGCTGCCGTCGATCTCGGCGGCCCGCGCCAGGCCCGGCAGCAGGCCCGTGGCGATCAGCAACAAGCCACGCAGGCCGCGGGACATCAGTAAGGACAGGGACATGGCGTTGGAAGCCTCCAGAGTGGGAACGGGGTTGGGGGTGGCCATCAAAGCGCGCGCCGGCGGACCGGTGCGCTGCATGGGGGTCGATGCGTTCGTTGCGGCGCCGGGATCTCGAACACCTGGCGCAGGTAGGCCAGGTACTTCTCGTCGTCGCACATGCCTTTGCCGGGGGTGTCGGACAGCTTGGCCACGGGCTGGCCGTTGCAGCGCGTCATCTTGATCACGACCTGCAGCGGCTCGCAGCCCAGGTCGTTGGTGAGGTTGGTGCCGATGCCGAAGGCCAATTGGCAGCGCCCGCGGAACTGCTGGTACAGCTCGATGGTGCGCGGCACGGTGAGGGCGTCGCTGAAGATCAGCGTCTTGGTCAGCGGATCGACCCGGTTGCGACGGTAGTGGTCGAGCAGGCGCTCGCCCCAGGCGAACGGGTCGCCGCTGTCGTGGCGCGCGCCGTCGAAGAGCTTGCAGAAATACAGGTCGAAGTCGCGCAGGAAGGCGCTCATGCCATACACGTCCGACAGCGCGATGCCCAGGTCGCCACGGTACTCCTTGGCCCACATTTCGAAGCCGAAGATCTGGCTGTCGCGCAGGCGCGGGCCCAGCGCCTGGCAGGCCTGCAAGTACTCGTGCGCCATGGTGCCCAGCGGCGTCACGCCGAGCTTCATGGCATACAGCACGTTGCTCGTGCCGGCAAACTGTCCCGGCCCCGAAGGCGCGCCTGTCGTGCGGCGCTCCCCCGTACCCAGGCGCGCGCACAGCACGCGCAGCACCTCCTCGTGCCAGGCGCGGCTGAAGCGGCGACGTGTGCCGTAGTCGGCGATCTTGAGGTCACCCAGGCCATCGGCCTGCAGCAGGGCGATCTTGGCGTCGAGCCGGCGGCGGCCTTCGGGAAAGTCGGGCACCTTCTGCGTATTGCGAAAGTACACCTCGTTCACGATGGCCAGCACCGGCACCTCGAACAGAATGGTGTGCAGCCATGGCCCGGTGATGGTGATGTCGATCTCGCCCGAGGCCAGCGGGCTCACGGTGATGTACTTTTCGTTGAGCCGGAAGAGCCCGAGGAAATCCACGAAATCGCTCTTGATGAAGCGCATGGACCGCAGGTAGGCCAGCTCGGCATCCTGGAAATGCAGGCTGCACAGCGAGCGGATCTCCTCGCGGATCTCGTTGACGAAAGGCACCAGTTGCACGCCGGGATTGCGGCAGCGAAAGCGGTACTCCACCTGCGCGCCGGGAAACTGGTGCAGCACCACCTGCATCATGGTGAACTTGTAGAGATCGGTGTCGAGCAGGCTGGTGATGATCATGGGTGGAAGCGGCCGCGGCGGGCCGGCTGGGCATCTGCAGTGAACGGCAGCGGCGCACCGTCGCATGGCATTGTGTCATCAAGGGCGCCCCATTGCCGGGCACCGCACTGGTCCGGATCTTGCACCGCACTTCGGCCGCCGCACTGCATGCATCCCGCAACGCGCGCACGCGTCACCGACCCACCCGCTTCGCCACCGATCGCATCTCGCACATGTCGCACGGCGGAATGGAGCGGGTCCGAACGGGCCCGCGCAGCGCGTATGCTCGATGCGCCGCAGAGACGACGGCACTTCCTTCTTCAAGAACAAAGGTATTTTTCCAATGCGCCATTCCCGCCCGCCCATCACACCCTCCACCACGCGCCCTGTCTGGCGCTACACCGCCACGCTGACGGCCGCCCTGCTGGTCCTTGCCGGCTGCGGCGGTGGCGGGGGTGGCAGTGGCAGCGCTTCGGCTCCCGGACAGGATTCGGCCTGCGCGGTCGTCAGCGATGGCGGCTCGGTCACGGTCGGCTCCGGCCTGCCCGGCGATCCCGCAGCGCCCGAACCCGCCTCTGGCTACAAGGTCGGCAAGACCGCGGTCTATGCCAAGCAGTACATGGTGAGCACGGCCAATCCGCTGGCCTCCCGCGCGGGCTGCGAAGTGCTGCGCCAGGGCGGCTCCGCGGTCGATGCGGCCGTGGCGGTGCAGATGGTGCTGGGCCTGGTCGAACCGCAATCGTCGGGCCTGGGCGGCGGCGCGTTCATGCTGCACTACGATGCGGCGCAGAAGAAAGTGCAGGCCTATGACGGCCGCGAAACCGCCCCCGCGGCCGCGACGGAAAACTACCTGCGCTGGGTCAGCGACAGCGACCGCACCCTGCCGCAGCCCGGCGGCGCGCGCGCCAGCGGCCGCTCCATCGGCACGCCCGGCGCCGTGCGCATGCTGGAGATGGCTTACCATGACCACGGCAAGCTCAAGTGGAGCGAGCTGTTCCAGCCCGCGGTCAAGCTGGCCTCGGACGGCTTCCAGATCAGCGGCCGCATGGCCAGCGCCATCGCCGGCGCCACCACCGGCCTCTCGCGCGATCCCGAGGCGGTCGCCTACTTCTTCAATGCCGACGGCACGCCCAAGGGCCTGGGCACGCTGATCAAGAACCCCGCCTACGCCACCACGCTGAACACCATCGCCAGCGGCGGCGCCGATGCGTTCTACACCGGCCCCGTGGCGCAAGGCATCGTGAACAAGATCAAGGTCACCAGCGGCGGCACGCCCACCGTGGCGATCACCCCCGGCCTGACCGAGATGAGCGACCTGGCCAACTACCGCGCCAAGCGCCGCGACCCGGTCTGCACGACCTACCGCGACTACTGGGTGTGCGGCATGTCGCCACCGTCCTCCGGCGGCATCGCCGTGGCGTCGGCGCTCGGCATCCTGGAGAACTTCAACCTCGCCAACTACAAGCCCACGGCCATCGACATCGAAGGCGGCAAGCCTTCGGTGATGGGCGTGCACCTGGTGAGCGAGGCCGAGCGCCTGGCCTATGCCGACCGCGACAAGTACATCGCCGACACCGACTTCGTGTCGCTGCCCGGCGGCTCGCCCGCGGCCATGCTGGACAAGACCTACCTGCGCAACCGTGCGGGCCTGATCAGCATGACCAAGAGCATGGGCACGGCCGTGGCCGGCGACCTGAGCAACAAGCCTGCCGGCGTGAGCCTGATCGACGAGAAGGGCACGACGCACTTCACCATCGTGGACAAGCAGGGCAATGCCGTGGTGATGACCACGACGGTGGAAGCCGGCATGGGTTCGTTCCACATGACGCAGGGCTTCTTGCTGAACAACCAGCTGACCGACTTCTCGGCCACGCCGACCGACAGCACCGGCGCCGTGGTGGCGAACCGCGTCGAAGCCGGCAAGCGGCCCCGCAGCTCGATGGCACCCACGCTGGTGTTCAAGAAGGCCGCGGACGGCAGCATGGGCGACTTCCTGATGGGCACGGGCTCGCCCGGCGGCGGCACCATCATCCAGTACGTGGTGAAGACGGTCGTCGGCGCGCTCGACTGGGGCCTGGATGCGCAGCAGGCCACCTCGCTGGTGGACTTCGGCGCGAGCAACAGCCCCACGACCTCGCTGGGCGGCGAACACCCGGCCATCAACAGCAGCAACGGCGGCAACAACGACCCGCTGATCACGGGCCTGCGCGCACTGGGCCACACGGTGTCCACCTCGGCCCAGTCGAGCGGCACGAGCACCATCATCCGCGTGCAGCGCAACGGCGAGAGCGTGCTGCAGGGCGGCGCCGATCCCCGCCGCGAAGGCGTGGTGCTGGGCGATACCTACAAGCCCTGACCGTGCATTGACGCGCCAGGCGGCCCGGCCGAAGGGCTGCCGCCTGCCGCGCCCCCCTCCAAAAAGCACCGGCCGCGTGAGCGTTCCGGTGCTTTTTTCATGAAAGGGGCCGGGTCAGGTGCCGACCGCGATGCGCAGGGGGGGCGAGGGCGTCCAGCAGCGCCTGCGGCAAGGCGCGGGGCCGGCGGTCCTCGCGGCCGACATACACGTGCACGAAGTGCCCGCCCGCCGCCGACTCGGGCGCGCCCTCGGCGAACAGCCCGACTTCGTAGCGCACGCTGGAGCGGCCCACGTGCGCCACGCGGATGCCAGCCTCCACCGTCTGGGGAAAAGCGAGCGGCGCGAAATAATGGCACTGGGTTTCGACCACCAGGCCGATCGTCTCGCCCGCATGGATATCCAGGGCGCACGCTCAATCAGATAGGAATTCACTGCCGTATCGAACCAGCTGTAATACACGACATTATTGACATGGCCATATGCGTCGTTATCCGCCCAGCGGGTGGTAATCGTCCGGAACACGGAATATGCGGAGCGCGGCTCCGGCAGGCGGCGGGGCGGCGTGGAAACGGTGGGGGCATTCATGGCGGCAAATTCTGCCAGTGGAGGCGCCCCCTTTGATGTGCCTCAGGTGACCGGCATTTTTGGTTATGCACTCTAATCATGTTGCAACGCAGCAAAATCGCTTGATTCCTGAACTCAACCGCCTAGAATCCGCCCCATGCTGCACTGCAACATGACTTCCAGGTCACGACAGCGCAGATGTCTCAACCATCCGTCCCTCGAGGACCTATCAATAGGAGATACACCATGTCGCTGACCCCGGAACAACTCATTGCATCCCACAAGGCCCACCTCGAAACCCTGTTCGGCCTGACCAACAAGGCATTCGAAGGCGTGGAAAAGCTGGTGGAACTGAACGTCACCGCTTCCCGCGCTGCCCTGGCCGAAGTCGCCACGCACACGCAAGCCGTGCTGAGCGCCAAGGATGCGCAAGAACTGCTGTCCCTGCAAGCCAGCCTGTTCCAGCCCCTGGCAGAAAAGACCGCTGCCTACAACCGCCACCTGTACGACATCGCCTCGAGCACCAGCGCCGAATTCGGCCGCACGTTCGAAGCCCAGGCGTCCGAAGTGCAGCGCAACTTCAGCAACCTGGTGGACAGCGCCGCCAAGAATGCACCCGCCGGTTCGGAAACCAGCGTGGCCGTGTTCAAGAGCGCCGTCTCTGCCGCCAACAACGCCTTCGAATCCGTTCAAAAGGCCGTGAAGCAAGCCAGCGATGTCGCTGAAGCCAACTTCAATGCCGTGGCCAACACCGCTGCCAACGCCGCCGCCAAGTCGGCCGCCGCCGTGCAGCAGCGCAAGCGCTAAAACCCGTTGTCTCCTTGGATCTCTCGAAACCGGGTTTCAGGGATCCAATTCAAGTCCGGTCTTGCGACCGGGCTTTTTTTTATGGGCGCGCGGCGCTTGGAGTGGCCGCGGGCCGGGCGGGACCACCGCGATATGACCTCTGGTTCAGCAGGTCTTGTTTAAGAATCATTCTCGTTCGACCTATCATCGCCCGGTTTCCAACCTCCAGAGAAGAGACCCTCTCCATGCAGAAGTCCATGAAAGCCGTTTTGGCGGCCTGCCTTTTGGCCGCCGCTGGCGCCGCCTCCGCCCAGGACCAGGTCGTCAACCTGTACTCCGCCCGCCACTACGCCACCGATGAAGCGCTGTATACCGGCTTCACCAAGGCCACCGGCATCAAGGTGAACCGCGTGGACGCCGACGACGCCGGCATCATGGCCCGCCTGAAGGCCGAAGGCACCGCCTCCCCGGCCGACGTGATCCTGCTGGTGGACGCCGCCCGCCTGTACCGCGGCGAGGTCGATGGCCTGTTCCTGCCCATCCGCTCCAAGGTGCTGGAAGACACCATCCCCTCCAACCTGCGCGCCAAGCCCGCGGCCGACGGCGGCATTGCCTGGTTCGGCCTGTCCACCCGCGCCCGCGTGATCGTCTACAACAAGGACAAGGTCAGCAAGGAAGACGTGGACACCTATGAAGAGCTGGGCGACCCGAAGAACAAGGGCAAGATCTGCATCCGCTCCGGCTCGCACCCCTACAACCTGAGCCTGTTCGGCGCCGTGACCGAGCACATGGGTGAGCAGAAGGCCGAGGCCTGGCTCAAGGGCGTGGCCGGCAACCTGGCGCGTCCTCCGAAGGGCGGCGACACCGACCAGATCAAGGCCGTGGCGTCGGGCGAGTGCGACATCGCCGTGACCAACAGCTACTACCTGGCCCGCATCCTGCGTTCGGAAAAGCCCGAGGACAAAACCATCGCCAGCAAGGTGTCGGTGGTGTTTCCCAACCAGCAATCGTGGGGCACGCACATGAACATCGCCGGTGGCGCCGTGGCACGCAACACCAAGAACCAGGCCAACGCGGTCAAGTTCCTGGAATACCTGGCCAGCCCCGAGGCGCAGAACTACTTCGCCAACGGCAACAACGAATGGCCCGCCGCCAAGGGCGTGGACCCGGGCAATCCGGCCCTGAAAGCCATGACGGACGGCAAGCCCTTCAAGAGCGAGACCATTCCGATCAGCGCGGTGGGCGAGCACATGACCAAAGTGCAGCAGATGCTGGACCGCGTGAACTTCCAGTAAGCCACGCACCGCCCTTTCCTCGCACCAAAAGCCCGGCATGCCGGGCTT